>JAUWNF010000018.1 GCA_030612785.1 Phycisphaerales bacterium | reverse complement strand
CGACAGCGTCTAGGGATTCGTGCTCGTGATTACCGCTGTGGAGATAGAAGGGTTCAAGAGCTTCGGCTCCCCTGGAGTCGTGGTGAAGCTGTCCCCATTGAATTTCATTGTGGGTCCCAACGCCAGCGGAAAGACGAATTTTGTCAGCGCGCTTCGCTTCCTGCAAAACGCTGTCCGCCAGGACGTGGAGTTCGCGGTCAACGAGTTAGGAGGGACAGCCGAGGTCCGGCACAAGGCCCAGCGGCAGCGTATGGCGGGGAAGCATCTGCGCCTCTGCATCCGGACTGATGATGAAATAACCCTCTCTGCGCCAGACGATCCTCTTGGCGTTGCCGTGAGGAACTTCGATTATACGCTGGTTATCGACCTGCGCACGGGCGATGATATTCCTGTGATTCTCGAGGAATCGCTTCGTGCCGATGTGGATACAGGAAAAGGAGTCAAGCCCTACCGACTCGAGCGAAACACCGAGACGGCTACGATTTACGACCCACTGCCATCCAACAAGTCGGAAGATGCGGTCGCAGTTCCGGAGCAGGAGAGTTCACGCCCCGCCCTGGCAGTCGGCTTTTTCAGCCTCCCTTGCGTGCTGTTCAAGCGCCAGATCGAAGCTTGGACGTTCTTCAACATCAGTCCTCACGTTGCGCGACAGCCGTACAGAGCTATCCCGGAGGCGAAGTTGGGGCCGTACGGCGAGAATCTCGCCGTCGTTCTGCATGAACTTGAGAAAAGAAACGGCAAGAAGCATCTAAGCGCATTGGCGGTTGGGTTGCGGAGTATCATCCCCGGATTTCAGGATGTGCGGGCCGTGCGGGACGGCCTGGAGAACAAGTGGGCGCTACGTATCGTGGAGGAGAAGATCAAGGCGCTCAGCCCCGGCAGTGTGTCCGATGGGACCATCAGGCTTCTGACACTGATGGTGATCGCACAACTCGGCGTGGAACGGCGAGCGCTGATTGCGATCGAAGAACCCGAGAACGGTGTGCATCCGCACTTGTCGGAACACCTGGTGGACGTTTTCCGAGAGACGTCCCACAAGTCCCAGATCATCGCGACGACGCACAATCCCGCGTTCCTGGATCATCTTGCTCCGGCGGAGGTGCTTCTCTGTGGAAAGAAGGACGGCTTCACGCGGATTCAATCCGCCGAGGATGTGGCGCAGATCGCGAGCTTTCAGAAGCACTTCACGCTTGGAGAGCTTTGGACTCAAGGCACATTTGACGGCTTCCTCGAATGACGCAAGGCAGGATTGGTGTCGGGGTTGAAGGTCCTTCGGACTTGAAGTTTTGGCGCAAGTTTCTTCATCGAAGCTTCTGCGGAAGGCTATTTGACGTCCGCAACATGAAGAACCGCTCAAGACTCATCCGCGACACGCCTCGCCTGCTGGATATGTTCCGGGGTTTGGGCTATTCGGGCGGGATTATTATTTTGGACCGCGATAAGAACCCATGCACAGCACATCTGGTGGAAGAGTTTGACGAGCGGGTTCGCGGAGAATTCCAGAAGCCGTTGGAGCAGCGCTATCTGCAATTGTGCGTTGCCGTTAGGGAACTTGAGAGCTGGTTTCTGGCCGATCGGGAGGCGGTGCTCGCTGTACTCCCCGACGCATCTTATGACGTTCCAGAGGACACCAGCATATGGGGCGCCGGGCGTCTGCGGGAGTTGTGGAAGCAGCAATACGGCAGGGCATCAGCTCTGAACAAGATCAATTTCGCCGAGGCGATGGCAACGAGGTTCTCTGTGGCCCGCGCCATGAAGCATTCTGCATCTCTACAGGTCAGTTGGGACCGGGTCACCCGTGTTGTCGAACGAGAACCGTGATGCGCTCTCGCAGAGGCTCGCTTGACCCCACCTCAGGGGAAGCAGTATGCGCCAGCCATACGCCTCAGCATTCAGCAATCATGCTTCATGGAGCGGTGAATCGTGGCTTATCCTGATCTTCACTCATTCATTGCGGCCTTGGAGGAAGCTGGGCAACTCAGGCGGATCACGGCCGAGGTGGACCCGGTGCTCGAAATCACCGAGATTACCGACCGGGTCAGCAAGTCCCGCGCCGTCGGTGACGTTCCGCCGCCGCCAACCGATTCGGTTCACGGCAACTGGGGCGGGCACGGGTTGCTCTTCGAGAACGTCAAGGGCTCGGACATCCCGTTGGCGATCAATCTCTACGGCAGCTACCAGCGCATGCGCATGGCCCTGGGGTGCGAAAGTTTCGAGGCGCTGGCTGAGCGCGTGCAGGAGCTTATCAAGCCCGAAATGCCCACCACGCTGCTGGCCAAGATGAAGAAGCTGCCCGACCTGGTGAAACTGGCCGGCTTCGGGCCCAAGTCGGTGAAGACCGGCATCTGCCAGCAGGTGGTCCACACCGACGACGCCAACCTGATGGCCCTGCCGGTCATGCAGTGTTGGCCGGAGGACGGCGGGCGCTATATCACCTTCGCGGGTGTCTACAGTGTAGCACCGGACACCGGGGTCAAGAACGTCGGCATGTACCGCGTGCAACTGTTCGAGCCGAAGCTGGCCGCGGTCCACTGGCACATGCACCACGACGGGGCAGCCCACTTCCGCAAGTACGCCGCGCGGGGCGAGCCGATGCCGCTGGCCATCGTGTTCGGCGGCGAGTCGGTGCTGCCCTACGCCGCCACCTGTCCGCTGCCGCCCGATGTGAGCGAGCTACTCTTCGCCGGGTTCCTCCACGGCAGCGGGATCGAACTGGTCAAGTGCAAGACCATCGACCTGGAGGTGCCGGCCAACGCCGAGATCGTCATCGAGGGGCTGGTTGATCCCCAGGAGAAGCTGCTGGAGGGGCCGTTCGGGGATCACACCGGGTTCTATTCGCTGGCCGACCACTACCCGGCCTTTCGCGTGACAGCCATCACCCACCGCCGCGACCCGATCTACCCCAGCACCATCGTGGGCCAGCCGCCGCAGGAAGACTACTATCTGGGCAAAGCCACCGAGCGCATCTTCTTGCCCCTGCTCAAGATGGTGGTACCGGACGTAATCGACTATTCGCTGCCGATGTACGGTACGTTCCACAACTGCGCGTTCGTCAAGATCCGCAAGGAATACCCCATGCAGGCCCGCAAGGTGATGTCCGCCCTTTGGGGTGCGGGCCAGATGATGTTCACCAAACTGATCATCGTGGTGGACGAGCACGTGAACGTGCACGATGAGCACGACGTGTTGTTCCACGTGGGTGCCAACTGGGACCCACGCCGCGACACCATGCTGATCGACGGCCCCCTCGACATTCTGGACCACGCCTCGCCACAGTACGGCTCCGGTGCCAAGATGGGCATCGACGCGACGCGCAAGATTCCCGGCGAAGGCCAAATCCGCGAATGGCCCGCCGAAATCGAAATGAGCAACGACATCAAAGAACTGGTGACCAAACGCTGGGGGGAGTATGGTATGTAGCGGACTCTCATTCGGAATCCTGCAGCAGGTGTTCAGATGACAGGAGGGAGAGTCTTTTGAATCGTTCCCTTACCATCTTGATTAGCAGCACTGCTGACTTGAACCCCTACCGCGATGCTGTTGAGGAAGCCCTGACAGAACTCGAGATTGACGGGTCGCGGTTCGAGGCCTGGCCTTCAGCACCGGATCCGCCTCTTACAGAATGCCTCAGGCGTGTGGAGGAGTCAGATGCGGTGGTGCTCCTCCTGGGTTCTCGCTATGGAAGGATTTGCGACCAGGACATCTCCGCGACTCATCTCGAATACCGCCATGCGCACAAACATAACAAGCCCATCTTCGCCTATATTCTGAAGGTCCATCAGCGTGAGCCGAGGCAGTCGGAATTCATCGGAGAGGTGGAGGAGCAGCACTTCAGAGGTCCGCACGTCGAGACAACTGATGACCTAAAACTTCAAGTCAAGCGTAGCTTCTTGGGAGAGTTCGTCCGGTGTTTTCGGAAGGTCCACGCGACGCCGCCTTGCCGCCTACCAGCGTCTCAACCAGAGCCGACCGCCGCGCTGCTGGTGCTGCTGAGTTCCAGGAACGATCCTGTTGAGGTCGAACGTGTACTAGAGGAGCTTTACAACCGAAAGGACCATTTAGCCATTCATAGTGTTGCAACAAAGTGCGAACTGAGATTCGGTAATGTGCCAGGAATAATGAATTTCGTGCATATGGCCGAGGTCAATCTAGCAATGGATGGATCAGATATTGAGTCTCAGCGTCTGCACAGGGCGATCGCATTCTGGAGATCACCGGCCGCGCGGAGTCGCTGGCCACAAGTTTCGCTATGGTACAACGAAGGAAACGCTCTATCTGCTCTTGGAAGGCACTCGGAATCTGTGACCTGCTACAGGAAAGTGCTTGCGGAGTTACCCGACTTCGCACCAACCTGGAAAAATCTCGGCCAGGCATATCTGGATCTGAAGCAGCTGCACTTGGCGCGGTCTTGTCTTGAGCAGGCACTGCAATGTGATCCGCATCTTTTCGAGGCGCACTACACCTTGGGAGTAATGGCGATCACACATGATGCAGATCCAAGGAGAGCTTTGGGTTGTCTAGATCAAGCGGACCGTTCGACAATGACGCCCCCGCAGAGAAGCGCCGTCCAGCGTTGGAAGGCGATCGCGTATGAACAGTTGGGCGACTATGCAAATGCCATTAAGTGTGCCGAGGATGCAATTTCGTCGCTGCCCACGGACGGACGCGCGTGGTCGCAAGCTGGACGCCTGTACGCCATGGCGCGGAGGGCCGAGGAGAGATGGATCGATTCCGCGCGAGAGTTCTTTGAGCGGTTTGTCTCAAGAGACCCCAAGCAAGGTGAAGCCTGGGCAGAACTGGGATACGTCTATTGGAAATTGCGGGAGCACGCAGACAGAAACGATCTCTCGCGGCGCGCGATGCTTGCTTTCTCAAAGGCGCTGGAATGCGACACGGAGCACGATGGACTGATATGGGATCGTCTGGGCCATTTGCGAATGGAGATTAAGGACTACAGACGTGCAGAAGAGGCTTTTCGGAAAGCTGTAGAGCACAGCCCTGATGAGTTCGGTTACTGTCTTGGTACGGTACTAATGAGCCTTCAGCGTTATGATGAGGCACGCAAATGGCTGATGTCCGCTGCCACCAAGCACCAGCCGGACGCGCTTAGTTGGTTTCAACTAGCGCGTTGTCATGAGGGGCTCGGGAACCAGAACGGAGCGATTGAAGCGTATCGCCATGCCACTGAACTGGACCCGGAATATGCACTTGCCTGGTTTAACCTCGGCGGTCTGTATTGGAATAGCGGTGACCGCACAAACGCCGTGAGCGTGTGGCGTCATGCGCTTGCCCGGTTCCCTGACCATGAGTTAACCCCGCGGGTCCGGGAACTCGTCAGGAAGGCTACACCCGATGAGCGACAAGGATAGGCGTAGTATTCGTGCCGACAAACAGGTGCTCACGTATCGCACACCGGTGCAGGGTCGGCACAAATGGGAGTGGCACCCGGCGGTTGTCGGCAATCCCCCCACGGACAAGCTTCCAGCTCGCCGGCGGTAGATGGACCTCGCTCCCCGCCACGCCGTGCTACCGTGCGTCTGCCAGTTCGGTACGCTTGTCCGTGCCACCCTCAGGATCACGCTAAACACGTCCCAGGACGCACCTTCTCGCTGGACGCGGTAGCGCCCGGCGGCTATACACGCCACAGCATGATTGGTCGGGTGAACCGCGACATCGAAGGGCTTCTGGCGGATTTGAACAGCCCGCAGCGGACGGCGGTGTCCCATACCGAGGGGCCGCTGCTGGTGTTGGCCGGCGCCGGCAGCGGGAAGACCCGGGTCATCACCCGGCGGGCGGCGTACCTGGCCTGCACGGTGGCTAAGCCCTCCGAAGTGCTGGCAATCACTTTCACCAACAAGGCCGCCAACGAGATGCGCCAGCGCATCATCGCCTTGGGCGTCGGCCGGGAAATGACCATCTGCACGTTTCACGCCCTGGGCGCCCGCCTGCTGCGCATCTACCACGACCGGGCCGACCTGCCGGCGAACTTCACCATCTATGATACCGACGACCAACGCAAGGTGGTCAAGGAAGCCATCGAACAGGCCGGCCTTGCGACCACAAACTGGTCGCCCGCGGCGGTGCACTCGACGATCAGCCGGGCGAAGAATTACATGCAAACCGCCCGCGAGTTCGAGGAGAACGCGACGGACTGGTTCCAGCGTTCGATGGCCAAGGCGTTTCTGATCTACGACCGGCTGCTCACCGAGCGCGGGGCGCTCGATTTCGACGACCTGCTGCTCAAGACCGCCCACCTGTTGCGGATCGACGAGGGGCTGCGGCGGAGCTTGGAGAGCAAGTATCGCTACCTGCTCATCGATGAGTATCAGGACACCAACGAAGCTCAGTACGTCATCTCGCACATGCTGACGCGCGAGCATGCCAACATCTGCGCCACCGGCGATCCGGACCAGTCGATCTACGGTTGGCGCGGGGCGGACATCGGCAACATTCTGCACTTCGAGGAGGATTACCCGTCGGCCAAGGTGGTGCGGCTCGAACAGAACTACCGCTCGACCCGTCGGATACTGGCCGCCGCCGACCGCGTCATCGCCGCGAACATCCACCGCAAAGAGAAAACCCTGTGGACCGAGAACGACGAAGGCCCCCGGGTCCGCGTGGTGGAGTGCGAAGACGCGAACGAGGAAGCCGCCTGGATCGCCGAGCAGATCGAGCGTGCGGCGCGTGACGGGGCGTCCCTGGCGGACCTTGCGGTGTTCTATCGTATTAACGCCATGAGCCGGGCGATCGAAGAGGCGCTGCTGCGGGCGGGCATTGCGTATCAGGTGGCCCGTGGCACCGAGTTCTACAACCGCAAGGAAATCAAGGACGTGCTGGCTTATCTGCGGTTGCTGATCAACCCGGCCGACGACATCGCCCTGCTGCGGGCGATCAACACGCCTGCGCGCGGTATCGGCGCCACCACCATCGGCCGTCTCAGGCACCACGCCGTGACTGCGGGAATACCGTTGATGAATGCGGCGAAACAGGCCGATTCGGTGCCAGGTATCGGTCGGGCGCTGGCTCGCGTTCGGGCGTTCGCCGCGCTGATGGAGGAGCTCGACCAGCTCGCCGGGCAACCGCCGCGGTTCGTCGTGGAACAGACCTTGCGGCGTTCGGGCCTCTATGCCGAACTCAACAAGGAAGCCGAGGTCACCAGCAGTCCGTTGGACAACGTCAACGAACTGATCAACGCCGCCGCCGACTTCCAGCGGGAGCGACCGGAGGCGACGCTGATCGACTGGCTCGAACACACCAGCTTGTTGAGTGACGTGGATTCGGTGGAGAGCGGGCGCGGCGCGGTCACCCTGATGACCCTGCACGCGTGCAAGGGGCTCGAGTTCCCCGTCGTCTTTATGATCGGGCTGGAAGAGGGGACCTTGCCGTTCTCGCGCAGCGGCGAGGCGAATAGATCGTCGATTGAGGATGAAGAAGAGGAGCGCCGTCTGTGCTTTGTGGGCATGACCCGGGCCAAACGCGAGTTGAACATGATCCACTGCCGCTATCGTATGTTTCGCGGGGTCGAGACGCGGACGGTGCGTTCGGACTTCCTGCGCGCCCTCGGGGATGACGACATAGACCGCGTGAACCTTTCCGGCGAGCCGTCTCCGCACCGCAAGGGATCACCTTTCCGGGGGCAACTGCCCGACGACATCGAGTTGTGGGAAGTCGGTTCACTGGTGCGGCATCCCTCTCGCGGGCTGGGAAGAGTCACCTTACTGCGCCGCGGTCTCAAGCGCACGCACGTCCGCGTTAGTTTCCAGGACGGCACAGACCAGGCGTGGGTCCTGGAGTTCGCCGACCTGACGCGGGTCGATTACGACGAGGTGGAGTAGAACGCGCACCTCCGGCTTCCGAGCGGCCTGCGGTGGCACTGTCCCGCGTTGTCAATTCTTGTTGTTTTCTGTAGGAGAGGGCGGCGAACGGTCGACACATCTTACACGCTGCGATATGCTGAAAGTCGGGGCTAACTTGCCTAATTTAGTAAGAATACGGACCGGCGGACCAAATACCTTTAATGAGGAGTGTACATGATGCGCAAGACTCTGGTAACTCTAATCTGCCTGACTGCCGTTTTGTCCGGCGTCGCGCAGGCGGCGGACCCGATGAAGACTGCTCTGTCCTTCATTCCCGAGGACGCGGTGGGCTTCGTCTGCGTACCTGAGCTCAAGGGAATAGATGGCAAACTACAGCAGACCATCGGCAATCTGGGATTGCAGCCGTTCGTCCCTCCGCCTTACAACTCACCGCTCGCCCTGCTGCAACAGTTCCTGCAGATGACCGAGGGTCTGGATGAGAACGGGCCGGTGGCGCTCGTACAGATGCCGTTCGACACCCCGTTCGAACAGTCGAGCCGGATGGCGTTCATCTTCCCCGCGGAAAAACCCAAGGCGCTGTTGGAGGCGATGGGTGGCCAGGTCGGCGAGGGCGGCAACTGGAGCCTTGCCCTGTTCGGACAACCGTCGGTGGCTGCTATCGGCGAGAAGCGGGTGATCGTCGCGATGGTGCCGGACGTGTTGAAGGCCGTCACCGACAGCAAGGGCGGCATGGACGGCCGATTCAAAGGCAAAGACCTCAAGGTGTTCAAGGGGCTCGATCTGGTCTTGTGGATCGACGGAGAGCGGTTGCTCGGAACGTTCAAGCCGCAAATCGACGGCTTCATGGGCATGATGCTGATGATGCAGCAGGCCTCCAGCAGCCCGTTCGGTGCTGCCCAGGGTGAGACCACCAAGAAGCAGATCGACATGTTCATGGAGGGCGCCAAATGGATCACGCTGGGGGTTTCCCTGGACCCGGCGGGGATCGGGCTGCGGGGCGTCTTCCATGCGAAGGCCGGTAGCGAATTGGCCCGGGTGATAAAGGCGACGCCGGCCAAGGACTCGCTCTTGCAGGGCTTGCCCGCGGGCAAGTTCATGATCGCCGGCGGGCAAGTGTTCGAGACTGACGAACTCAAAGACGCCGTAAAGAACATGGAGCCGTACTTCGAAGCGGGAGAGGGAATCGAGTCGGTCGACGCGGACCAGCTTAAGACCTTGAAGAACATCCTGGAGGATTGGGCTCCCACGAATAAGGGCCTCCGTTTCACTTTGGAGGCGTTGCCGCCCGGACCCGGCGGGGTCGTCGGCATGGCCGCGGTGGTCGAGACCTCGGACAGCGGGCGCTGGCTCGAACTGGCGGGCAGGGCCATCGAGGCGCTGAAGAAGCTTTCGACGGACGAAGACGCCCAGATGTTGGCTAAGGCCACCTCGTTCACCAGCGAAGCCGAGGAGATCGGCGGCGTGAAGGTGACTCACCTCAAGCTCGATCTCTCCAAGATCGAGGACCTCGATGAGGACGACCTCGACGAAATCACCACCGTTCTGGGGAAGGAGGCGGTGCTGTTGCGGATGGCCGCCGTGGGGCCGAACGTTGTGGCGGTGGGCTTCGGCGGTGGAGCCGACTACATGAAGCGTCTGATCGAGCACGCCGATAAGAAAGCAGCGCCTCTGGAGGGTACGCCCGGCATCGAGAAGGTCGCGGGGCATTTGCCGAAGAAGCAGGTAGGGGTGGCCTACGTTGCCGTGGACCAGATCTTCAGGTGCGTCCAGAGTGTGCTCAAGGCTTTGGAAGAGGAGGAGTTGCCCGTCGACATACCGGAAATCAACGCGCCGCTGGCGCTGGCGAGCACAACCGGTGACGACATGGTGCGGGTGGACGCGTTCTTCCCCACGGAGTTGGTGGTGACCGCGAAGAATCTGGTCATGACCATGATGGGCATGGGAGCTCCGGCTGAACCGGCTGAACCGGCGGGTGCCGTCAAGACCGGTACGGATTAGCAGGAGAGCGCAAAGTCGCGGGCTTTGGTGTAACGGCCTGCGAGACGCAGGCCGCTACAAAGCGGTGTCTACCTTGCACTGTAGGGGTTGTCGGTTTAGTCATTCGTGACGCCCTCAGATGTAGCGTCACCCCTTGTGGGTGGCGAAAAACGCAGGTGCGCCGCCCACAAGGGGCGACGCTACAGACTAAATCGACAGCCCCTGTACTGCTAGTGTCACCCATCCGCTCGTGCCTTGGTTAGCGTTTCGGGACGGCGGACGTATCGCGCACGGCGGATCATGGAGCAGAGCTATGGGCGGATCGATCGTTTCAGTTTGGGCGGGGAAGTCACTTCTGCTGGCGCTGTGGGCGTTTACGCCGGCTTCGTCAAACGGCATCGCCGAATCGGAGGTGCCCCCCGCAACGCAACCAGCCGCGACGCCGGCGCCGGCAGCAATCCCGGCAATCGGCGCGGAGACCGAGATCAAGCCGCGCTTCGAGTTGTACGTTCCATCGCTGCACCGTCTGGCGTCCGAAGCACACCGGTCTCACAGCGGTTTGCTGGGCGCGCATTTAGGCCGGATGCTGATGGAAATGGGCAGTGTCTCGTCCGAGGGCGTGGACGTGGAGAGCGCCGCCTCGCTGCTCGCGCAGATGAAAAGCTGGCCGGACACGGCCATCGACGCGGTGGCTTTTGCCGCGGACAACGAGGGTCGGCCGCAGTGGGCGGTACGCCTCGACTGGCCGCTGGACGACCTGCACGCACGGCTGCAACCGCTGCTGGCTCTGGAGGCCGCCGAGACGCTCCTTAAGGGGGTCACGGTGAAACCTCGGCCGGAGGGTGGGTACACCATCGCCCTGCCCGAGGTGACCTTGGCCCACCTGCTACCCGCGGGAGATGCGCAGTCGTTGCTGGTGTCGCATCCGGATCTGGAATTCCCGGCGGTCCCGTTCCGGGGAGCCGAGGATGGTGCAAAGGACGGCCCGGCGCTGCTGGTTTGCCGGCTGAACCTCAAAGGCACGGAGAAGGATAGCGGGGCAACGTCCTTTTCGTCTCTCTCGGCAATTACCGATGTGGTCTACAGTTGCCGCGTGGACGAGGACGACGAATGGGTGGAGCAGGTCGGGGTCCAGTGGCCGCCGGGCATCGGTATGTTGGCGAAAGCGGCGTTGGGCAAGGTCAAACAAACATTCTTCGTGCCGGACGAAGCCTACGGTAGCGTGGTGTTCAACCCGCGCATGCTGCCCGGCATGTTGGACGGGATGGCCGGCTTCGGTCCGCAGATGATGGTGGACGACTCCGGCGGGTTCACGATGGTCGGCGAGGCCGAAGGCGGGCCGATCGCCTCACACGCGGACTCGCAAACCTGTGTGACCCTGCTGCCGGGCACCGGCTTCATGCCGGTTCCGGACGTCGTGTTTCAGGTCAAGGCCAAACGCGCGGAGAAGCTGATCAAAGACCTGCGCGAGGCCACCGCAAAGATCAATAAGGTTTATCGCGGACGCGAGCGCCCCGAGCCCTGGCACGAGGCCGAGGTCAAAGATCGACCCGTGTTCTGGAGCGACGGCGGGTCGGGGTATCGCGGCATGATGATGCCGTTCGTGCTGCGCCCGGTCCTCTTTGTCACCAAGGAGATCGACGCCCAGGATCGGGAGCGTGAGTTCCTCGTATTGGGCTGGACCAGCACGTCGCCCCAGCGGCTGGTGCGGCGCTGGGTCGAGTTGCCCCGTTATAAAAATCGGCGGTATCTGCCCGCCAAGAGAAAGACGCACGCGGAGGCGTGGATCAACTGGCGGCAGGCCTATAAATGGATTCAACCGTATGTGAACATATCCCTAAGCACTATTTCGCCCGATCTACTCTTGCCGCGGGCGAAGGAGATGACCGACCAGTTGATCGACGCTTCGCTAACCGCGAAGGTCGGGTACAACGGGCTTGCCGTTTCCCATCGCGGGCCGATCCCGGCCGGGGTGCTGGTGGTGCCGGTGCTGCTGGGCGTAGCCACCGCCGAATCGGGTGGTAGCGACCTGGCCCGCGAACGCTCGGCCTGTCGCACGCTCAAGGTGCTGTATCACCACGCCAAGTTGTTCAAGCAGGACATAGGGCGCTGGCCCGCCGAACTGGCGGAACTCGACGGCTACATCGACTTCGCGGGGCACCCCTATCTGCTGAAACTCGAGCTGTCCTCGAAGAAACGGCGGAGCAAGTGGATGGAGGGGCTGTTCGGGTCTTCCGACGAAGAAGAAGAGGAACAGGACGAAGAGGAAGAAGACGAGCTGGTGAGTCTCGATGACGAGTTGTTCGTGATTTCGTGGGGGCGAGAATCCTGGACCTTGGGCATTGCTCCCGACACGCTCGAACACCTCGAAAAGCTTTATATCGACCAGGACGGAAACATTCATCGGATGGAGAAGAAACTCTCGGAAGAACCGGAGGACCAGGAAGCGGAAGATTAGACTTTTCTGGAAGTGCCGGATCGTTTCGTAAGGAGGAACGGCCATGAAGTTGCGGGCTAGTGTTTGGATGCTGGTGTTGGGTCTGGTCATGCCGATGCAGGCTCTCGCGGAAGAGAAGGACGATGGCGGGGACGCCCAGGCCAAGACCAAAAAGGTTGCGGATCAGGAAAAGGAAACCCCCGTTCTGCGCTTGGTCGAGATGCGCATCGACCGGTTCGTGGTGCCGGCGCGGATGATCAATCTGCCGCTGCCGGGCAAGACACGGACGTTGCAGGAGGTCCTCGATCGGTGCGAGGAATGGTCCGAGGATGACAAGATCGGCGCGGTGCTGCTCGATCTGGACTATGTCGGCCTGTCGCTGCCGGACATCGAGGAACTGCGCGCCGGCGTTGAGCGGCTGAAAAAAGCCGACAAGAAGGTGCTGGCTTACTTAAACGGCGGCGGTCCCAACGCCTACCTGTTGGCCTGTGCCGCCGACGAGATCGTGCTGGCGCCGAGCAGCGGGGTGATGATTCCCGGCCTGGGACGTGTGTTCCCCTTCATGAAAGGCCACTTCCAGATGATCGGCTGGGAGTTCGAGGTGATTGCCGCCGGGCGCTACAAGTACCCCGGCTTTGTGAACCGCCGCGAACCGGATAAGTACTTCAAGGAGGAGTTCGGGGCTATCCTGGACGGCTGGTTCGGCGACTACAAACGCATGATCGCCACCGGCCGCGACCTCTCGGAGGAGGCCGTCGGCGAGGCCATCGACATCGCCTACTTCAGAGCGGATCAGGCCTTGCAGCGCGGTCTGGTGGACAAGATCGCCTACTACGACGAATACCGCGAGCAGGTGCTCCGCCGCGAGAAGATGAAACGCTGCCGGGGTATGGAGCGCAGCCTGGCCAACGTCAATTCGATACAGGACCTGGTCGAGTTGATCAACGAGGCGATGGAGGAGGCTGCCGAAGCCCGCAAGGCGGTGGGCCCGAAGATTGCGGTGTTGCACGCCCGAGGCCCGATCATCGACGTGAACCTCGGGGCTGGTTTTGCTTCGCAGTACATCTGCCGAGACGATTTCGTTAAGGTGATCGAGGAGCTGCGCAAGCACGGGCCAATCAAGGCCGTGGTCATGCGCGTAGATTCGCCGGGGGGATCGGGGTACGCCTCGGACGTGATCTGGAAACACTTGCGCCGGCTGGATGAAACCAAACCGTTAGTGGTCAGCATGGGCTCGGTGGCTGGTTCCGGTGGTTACTACATCGCCTGCCCGGCCCGCCGCATCTTCGCCCAGCCGACCACCATAACCGGGTCCATCGGCGTGTTGGGCGTCTTCCGGTCGGCCTGGTCGCTGCTCAACCGTTTGGACTATGAGGTCGCGCCGATGGAGCGCGGCGCCCGCAGTCTGCTGGGCTCCGTGCACCGCAATCTGGTCAAGGAAGACCGCGAGTTCATGCAGGACTTGATGAACGACTTCTACGGCATCTTCATCAGCCGTGTCGCCCAAACTCGCAAGATCCCTGAGGAGGAGGTCCGTAAGATCGCGGAAGGCCGCATCTACACCGGGCGGCAGGCGCTCGAACTCGGGCTGGTGGACGAACTGGGTGGACTGGCCGAAGCGATCGAGGCGGCCCGGGCAATGGCCAACATTCCGCCCAGCGCCGAGCTCAAGATTGTTCACTACCCACGACCGGGCAGCCTGGGCGAAATCTTCGAGAGCTTCAGCATGATGGGCGTTAGTCAAGTGCTGGACGCCTTCCAGAAGGGCATGACCGCAGCCACGCCGATCACGTTCGAGCAGCAGTTGACCATCTTCTCGCAACGCCCGCAGGCGCTCTGCTGGATGGCGGTACCGGAGTTCTGTCAGCCGGTGTGGGTGACGCCGCTGAGCAACTGGATGCCGCAGCCGCCGGCCAACACGCTGGAACAGGTCTTGGGCAGCGGGCGCTAGGTGAGATCGCTGTGCTTGACCAGAAGTCGGGTGGCACGGACAAACGGAGCCGCCGAAGGCGGCGGAGTTTGTCCGTGGCAAACGCCCGATGAGCTTCGACACGGGACTTGATTTGCGGCCGAAGACCGGGTATGTTTTCATAGCGCAGCGGGAGGGCGTGTGCCCGAGTTGGCCAAAGGGGACGGGCTGTAAACCCGTTGGCGTATGCCTTCGATGGTTCGAATCCATCCGCGCCCATATACCCAGACCCGCGGTGAACACCCTCGCCGCGGGTTTCTTCGTGCGGCGTCGCCAATCGGACACCGCGGCATCGAGCAGCCATGAGAATCATCGACGAAATCTGGGATCGTTCGCCGACCCTGTCGTTCGAGTTCTTCCCCCCCCAAGACGACATCGGGTTCTGGGACCTGTACCGCACCATCGAATCCCTCAAGCCGCTCAGCCCCAGCTACGTTTCGGTGACCTATGGCGCCGGCGGCGGCACTCGCAAGAAGACCCTTGAACTGGTCGCGCGCATCAAACGCGACAGCGGCATCGAGCCCCTGGCCCACCTGACCTGCGTCGAGCACACCCGGGTGGAGATCGCCGAGATCGTCGACAACCTCAAGAACAACCGCGTGGAGAACATCCTCGGCCTGCGCGGCGACCCGCCCGAGGGCAAGGGCAAGTTTGAACCGATGCCCGACGGGTTCGCCCACGCCAGCGACCTGATCGAGTTCATTCGGGATCGCCACCCCGGTCTGTGCCTGGGTGGCGCTTGCCATCCCGAGACGCACCCGGAAGCCGCCGGTCCGGAAGCGGACCTCGAAAACCTCAAACGCAAGGTGGACGCCGGGGTAAACTTCCTGATTACCCAGCTATTCTTCAACAATGACGATTTCTACCGCTTTCGCGATCGCTGCGCCGAGGCCGGCGTGTTCGTGCCCCTCGTCGCCGGGATCATGCCCATTCTTAGCGTCAAGCAGATTAAGCGTTTCACGGGCATGTGCGGGGCCGGCATTCCCGCGGACCTCCTAAGCAAGATCGAAGCCGTCGAGGACGACCCCGATGCCGTCCGCCATCTCGGCGTGCTCCACGCCACCGAACAATGCCAGGACCTGATCGAGAACGGTGTCGGCGGGCTGCACTTCTATACCCTCAACCGCTCCACCGCCACGCGGGCGATCTTTCAACAGATCAAGTCGCGCCTGGAAGTCAAAGCGGGACGATAGGGAAAAGTCCAAGGTCCAACCACCCAGAGCCGTGCGCTCGCGGCGAAGGAATCGGGTAAGAGAATTGAACGCAGAGACGCAGAGGACGCAGAGAAAGAAATGGATAATGCGTGAACACCATAACCTTGGGGGTGCCCCATCCCGTTGGCGGGCAATGCCCGCCTCGGGGTGGGGGACGACCGTGCGAACGTGTATTAGCCCAAGTTGGCCAGTTACGTGGCGACACCGGTGTTTGTGATAGCGCCAGGGCTGGTTTTGGACGCAAGTTATTGACTACATTCGGGTTCCTCGTTGTTCCATTTTG
>JAUWNF010000349.1 GCA_030612785.1 Phycisphaerales bacterium | reverse complement strand
GGGACATCATCGACAAGAAGCTGAAGTTCTACGCCATCAATGCGTACCGCGTGGCCAAGGAAACGGGCATGGGGGCGCGCATCAACACCATCATGCAGACCTGCTTCTTCGCGATTTCGGGTGTGCTACCGCGCGACCAGGCCATCGAAAAGATCAAGGAGGCCGTCCAGGCCACCTACGGTGGCAAGGGTGAAGAGGTGGTGGCGAAGAACTTCGCCGCGGTCGACGCGACGCTGGCCAACCTGAACGAGATCAACGTACCGGACAAAGTAACCAGCACGAAGAAGCGCCCGCCGGCGGTCCCGGAGCACGCCCCGGAGTTCGTCAAGAACGTTACCGCCCGGATCATCGCCAACGAAGGCGACCAGCTTCCGGTCAGTGCCATGCCGGTGGACGGCACCTTTCCCACGGACACGTGCCGTTGGGAGAAGCGCAACATCGCCCTGGAGATTCCCGTCTGGGACCCGGACACCTGCGCGCAGTGCGGCAAGTGCGCCATCGTCTGTCCGCATGCCGCCATCCGCATGAAGGCCTATTCGGAATCGTGCCTCAAAGGCGCGCCCAAGACCTTCAAGTCCACCCCCGCCAAAGGGGCCGAGTTCAAGGGCATGATGATGACCGTCCAGGTCGCGCCGGAGGACTGCACCGGTTGCGGTGTGTGCGTCGAGGCGTGTCCGGCCAAGAGCAAGAAGGATCCGCAGCGCAAGGCCATTTACATGGCGACACAGGCGCCGCTGCGGGTGCCCGAGCGCGAAAACTACGAATTCTTCCTCGACCTGCCCGAGTTCGACCGCGGCAAGCTGAACATCGCTACGGTGAAAGGTTCGCAGTACCTTCAGCCGTTGTTCGAGTACTCCGGGGCCTGCGCAGGCTGCGGCGAGACGCCTTACGTGAAGTTGCTCAGCCAGTTGTTCGGCGACCGGGCGATCATAGGCAACGCCACCGGGTGTTCCTCGATTTACGGCGGCAACCTGCCCACCACGCCGTGGGCCCAGACGGCCGAGGGGCGCGGGCCGGTGTGGTCCAACTCGCTCTTCGAGGACAACGCCGAGTTCGGTCTGGGCTTCCGTCTCACGCTGGACAAGCACAAGGAATTCGCCGGCGAATTGCTGACCAGGCTGGCCAAGGACATCGGAGAGAATCTGGTAGATGAGATTCTAAGCGCCGACCAGTCCACCGAAGCGGGTATCGGCGCGCAACGTGAGCGGGTGGCGACGCTCAAACAGAAGCTCGAAAAGATGTCCTCGCCCGAAGCCAAGAACTTGCACAGCGTCGCCAACGCCCTGGTCAAGAAGAGCGTTTGGGCAATCGGCGGCGACGGCTGGGCCTACGACATCGGCTACGGCGGGCTCGACCATGTGCTGGCGTTAGGTCGCGATGTCAACGTTCTGGTGCTGGACACGGAGGTCTACTCGAACACCGGTGGGCAGATGTCCAAGGCCACGCCGCTGGGCGCGGTGGCCAAGTTCGCCGCCGCGGGCAAGCCCATCGCCAAGAAGGATCTGGGCATGATGGCCATGGCCTACGGCAGCGTGTACGTCGCCCAGATTGCCATGGGGGCCAACGACGCCCAGACGGTCAAGGCCTTCGTCGAAGCGGAAGCCTATGACGGACCGTCGCTCATCATCGCCTACAGCCATTGCATCGCCCACGGAATCGACATGCTGCACGGAATGAGCCACCAGAAGGCGGCGGTGCAGTGCGGGTATTGGCCGCTGTACCGCTTCAACCCGGCACGGATCGCTGAGGGCAAAAACCCATTACAGTTGGATTCGCGGGCGCCGAAGATTTCGTTCGAGGAGTACGCGTATTCCGAGAACCGCTACAAGATGCTCACCAAGAGCAATCCCGACCGGGCTGCGAAACTGCTCAAGAAGGCACAGGAAAGCGTCCTGGCCCGCTTCCACCAGTACGAAGAGCTGGTCAAGGCATACGCACCGGTGGTTGAAGAGCCGAAGGCGAAGGCCGCAGCAGAAGCGGAGACCGCCGCCGCGGCGCGGTAGGCGATGACCGGTCACGAGTACGAAAGCGGGCGGCAGTTACAGGGGAGTATGAATCAGAAGGCGGGCAACCGCCCCGGATAGGCGACGGGGCGATGTGCGGATCGAGGCGCGCGGGGCGCCGACGAGGAACTCGTCAGGCTTCAACCAGCCCTTCGCGGATGGCGAAACGGCTCAGTTCAACGCGGTCGTGAATATCGAGTTTGTTCATTACCTTAACGACGTGGGCGTCCACCGTCTTGACACTGATGTTCATGATGTTTCCGATTTGCTTCTTGGCCAGTCCACGGGCGATGTGGCGAAGGATCTCGGTTTCTCGGAAGGTCAGCGTCGAGGCGCGAGTTTGTTCCGCACTGGCCAGACCGGCGCTGCCCGATTTCACCACGATGCGCGCCTGGATTGCGTCAGAAAAGAAGACTCCCCCCGCCGCCACCTCGCGCACGGCAATCACCACGGTCTCGAGAGCTTCGCGCTTGACGAGATAGCCACGCGCCCGCACCGCCAGGGCTTCCTCGATGTACGAATCGTATACGTAGCCGCTGAGGAAAACGACTTGCGTGTGCGGCTGGGCTGCGGTGATCTGGCGCACGGCGTCAAAACAGCTCATGTCGGGCATTTCGATGTCCATCAGGATGATGTTCGGTTTGGACTCGAAGGCCAGTCGGATCGCTTCGTCCGCGGTACCCGCGGTGCCCACGACGGTAATGTCGGTCTCGCGCTCCAGGCGCTCCGCAACAGCCTCGCGGACCAGCGCGTGATCGTCAACCAGCAGAACTGTTATCTCGGCGTTCGACACCGTACCGTTCCCTCAGAGCCCGGCCTGGCCAGCACATCAACGACCAATTCTTCCAGGTCGGTTGTCCGGAACGGTTTGCGTAGCAAAAAGTCCCCGGCGCCCAATCCCCCCGCCGGCTCGCGGCCGGCATGGCCGGTAACCACAATCACAGGAAGGTCACTCCGCGTCCGACGGAAGTCGTGAAGCCACGACAAACCGTTCTTTCCGGGTGAATCCAGATCCAGCACCACTAGGCGTACGGCGGCTCGACGACCGTTCAGCACCTCCACCGCCTCCGCACCGCGCGCCACCGGAACCGGCTGGTAGCCGCGTGCCCGCAGCGCCGAGGTGAGGATCGCGCGGATGTGATCATCGCCCTCGACCAGGAGAATGCGCTCACCACTGCCGCGTTTCCGGCTTCCCAACGCACCGTACGCGGGCTCAGTGGAAGCTACACGGCGTGTGGGTAGCTCTACAGACACCCGGGCATTCTCCCCCGGCGGCGGTCCTGCCTGAAGTTCAGCGCCCTGTGCAAGACCAGCCAAGGAATCCGTCAGGTTAGTGCCCTGTTGTGCGGCCTGTTCGATCATTCGCAGACGCTTGCGGGCGGGGTGTCCCTCCGGGAGATCATCCGTCGCCAAGTCGACGTATCCCAAGATGGCCGTAAGCACATTCCTGAAGTCGTGGGCGATCCGTGCGGCCGGGGCTTTGCTCTCTTGGGCATGGTCGGCGAGACGGAGTTGTTTCGAACCGTTCCGCCGGGCTTTCTCCTGGTGAGAATGGCAAAGCACATTCCGCGGGGTCTCCGGGCTTCGGCACCCTACTCGAAACGTGCCCACCGAAACCCCATTGCGCAATCGGGTTCGCAGTTGTGGCACGGCGAACATTCGCACAAAATGCGGATCAACGCTCACGTTACACTCTCCACCACCCTGGAAGATACCGAGTGCCACTCCACAGAGCGGTTGTGGTGTTCATTCCTCCCGTCTTCGTGCCGATGGCGACTCCCCGGGGCATCGTCACTGCGATGCGTGCTTCCGGCAGGGCGTCAGCCTACTTTCGCGGCGGTCAACTTGATGCAGTTCTCCATGGCAATAAGGTCATTTAGGGCGCCACTTTCCTCGAGTAATCGCTGAAGCTCCTCAGGCGAAACCTCCTGCCGGATTTCACTTCGGCCGAGCACCGTACGAAACTCCTCGAGGATCCCGCTGCGCACGTGCGCGCACCCGCGCAGACGCTGCTGCACCTCCGCGCTGCACAAATGCTCCACGAGTTGATTAACGACGCGCAAACTGGCGGACTCATTCAGCCGGTTGAGTATCTCGTACACGAACAACGGTGCGATTTTGCGGTAGAGTTCGAGGGCTTTCTCCGGGGAGAGATGCCGGGTCATGGAAGTAAGTACACCGGTCGACTCCTCCGCGGTGCCGCCGGGCAGGTCTTGGCCGGCGTGCGTGCGGTACTCTTCCCACAAGGCTTGGGTACGCTCGATCAACCGCTGCTGCTCTTGCGATAGCGGTGTTCCCGCCCGGCCGGTCAACGCGGCGCGGATTCTCTCGCGCAGATTGTCTGACACTCCGTAGTGTTCGACCCAATGCGGATTCGCTTCGAGCAGGGTGTCATGCGCGGCGCCATCCTGCTCCATCAGTTCGTCCAGCAGGTCGGACAGAAACCGCCGCTCGTCGTCGGAAAGCGATTCAGTCCCCGTTTTGGATGGTGCTGGTGGATGACCATCTGTTGAGTCGCTCATCTTCGTCCTTCTCCAGCGT
>JAUWNF010000100.1 GCA_030612785.1 Phycisphaerales bacterium | reverse complement strand
CTGATGGCCGGGCACGACCTTCTGGGCATCTCCGAAGCCACCGCCGCCCGCCTCGGGCTGGCCATGGCCGGCTTGTGGTGGGCGGGGTTCACCCTGTTCACCGCGTGCCTCTTGAGAGAGGCGCAACCTGCCGCAACCCTTCCCGAGCGGTACCGCGCCTGGCCTCGGTTGTTCGCCTATACGAGGGTCGGGATCAGCCGCACCCTGAGGACCTGCCGACGTGTCGGCCGGTTCCGCCACCTTCTCTTGTTCTTGATCGCCTTCATGCTCTACAACGACGGTATCCAGCCCGTCATAGCGATGGCCACCATATACGGGGCGGACGAGTTGGGCCTGTCCATCACGACCCTGATGCTCACGTTGCTCGTCGTCCAGGTGGTGGCGATGGTCGGGGCACTGTTGTTCGGTCGGATCGCCGAGCGCGTGGGCACGAAACGCGCGGTTATGGTGACGCTGGTGCTCTGGTCGGGCGTGGTGGTTTACGCGTACTTCATTCGCAGTGCGGGCGAATTCTTCGTCCTCGGTGTCGTTGTCGGGCTGGTGTTGGGCGGCTCGCAAGCGTTGAGCCGATCGTTCTATAGCTCCATGATTCCCGCCGACGCCAGCGCGGAGTTCTTCGGCTTTTACACCGTCTTCAGCAAGTTCTCCGCGATCTGGGGCCCGCTGGCCTTTGCGGTCATCGACAAGCTGACCGGCTCCGCCCGCGTTTCGATCGTGTCGCTGATCGTGTTCTTCCTGGCCGGGCTGGTTCTGCTGCACTTCGTGGATGAGAACAAGGCCCGTGCGGCGAAGTACGCCGGGGCCTTTTGATAGTTCCGAGTTCCGAGTCTCGACCCTGGACTCGGGACTCGGTTTGGTAACGGATTGACCACCTTCCGCGCCCGTGACACAATGAGATCATGAGGCGGTGGGCGCGGTGAAATCCTCCCGAAAGATCCTGGCAACGCGCAAGACGTCCACGCGGTCGACGCCGCGCCGACCGTTTGCGGCCGACTCGGCGAAGGCGATCGGGTTGCTGGGGGCGCTCACCGTCGGGCTGATGAGCCTGATCTTTACGCCCATTTCCATCTGGCCTCTGGCGTTCGTATGTCTGGTCCCCTGGCTGGTGGTGGTCAGCACTTCGAGCAACCCCCGGCGAGTATACGTCTCGAGCTTCGCGGTGGGGTTTGTCTTTTATTTGATAAGCATGTACTGGATGTCGCACGTGACCGGACCGGGCTACGTGACTCTGTCGGCCTACCTCGCGGTCTTCTTCTCGCTGATGGCGTGTCCGTTGCGGCACTGGGTGCGCCGGCGGCGACTGCCCCTGGCCATCGGATTGCCGATCATCTGGGTCGCCTGTGAATACACCCGCGCGTGGCTGTTCACGGGGTTCCCCTGGTTTTTCCTGGCCCACAGTCAGTATCGCTTCCTGACCCTGATCCAGATCAGTGATCTTTTCGGCGCGTACTCCGTGAGCTTTGTGGTCGCGGCGGTGAATGGCGCCGTCCTCGACCTCCTGCTCCCACGCTTGGCGGTCCACGAGGCGGCGCCGGAATCCACTCCCCGGCGATTGTGGGCTGGTCCGGTTTTTGCGGCCGTGCTGTTCGTGGGGACGCTGGTCTACGGGCAGGTTCAACTGCGACGGGACACCATGTCAGCCGGCCCGCGGATCGCGGTGATCCAGGGCGACTACCCGCTGTTCGTGGATCTGAGCCGTCCGGGCCCGCGGGCGGCCGAAAAGGCGGAGCGTTACTTCGAGATGATGGCCTACGCTGAGGCTGAGGAGCCCGACCTGTTCCTCCTTCCCGAGACGCCGTGGCGGATGTACCTCAACCAGGAATTCCTGGAGTTAAACGACGCGGATTTGTCCCCCGCAAAACAAGCCGATCTGTTCTGGTCCCGGCGATGCTCCAATCTCTTCCGGGCTTGGGCCCGGGAAATGAAGGCCACCGTCGTGACCGGCGCGTTCTCCGTGGAACTCACGCCGATGAGCCTGCGCTCCGAGCAACTCAATTACAACTCCGCGTTCGTGTTTGCGCCCGACGGTTCACTGCCCGGGCGCTACGACAAATGTCACCGGGTAGTGTTTGGCGAGTATATTCCGTTCCGCGACGGGCGGTTGAGGGTCTTGTATTTCTGGTTGCACCGCTTCGTACCGCTGGCGTGGCTGGAAGGGGGAGGCACGTATGAGTACTCTCTGGCGCCGGGCAGAGAGTTTGCGGTCTTCAATATGCGGGCCCCGTCGCGGAATGATCGGGAGTATCACTTCGGAATCCCGATCTGTTACGAGGACGTCACGCCGTATGTCAGCCGCCGGTTCGTCACCGACCCCGACGGGGTCAAGCGGGTCGATTTCCTGCTGAACATCAGCAACGACGGGTGGTTCGTACACTCCAACGAACTTCCGCAACACCTCGCGGTGGGCGCCTTTCGCGCCGTGGAAAACCGGGTCGGCATCGCCCGGGCGGTCAACACCGGCATCAGTGGTTTCATCGACCCTAGCGGTCTCATCCACGATCTGGTGATGCGCGACGGACGTTGCCACGGCCCCGGAATCGACGGAGCGGTGGTAGCTAATGTGATGGTGGACTCCCGGCATTCGCTCTACTCGCGGCTGGGAGACGTGTTCGCTCAGGCGTGCTTGGCGTTGTGGCTGCTGGCCTACGCCGACTACTTCGTCGTTCGGGCGCTGAGCGGGAGACGGGAAGTGCGTAAACGGGAGGCGCGCTCATGAGGGCACTGTCCGCGGCGTTATGCGGTGTTATGTTGTTCTGCGTGGGGTGTAACGCGCCACTGTCGCGCGAGGAGTGTCGGACCTTGCGCGACCGGGCGCTGCTGGCGTTGAAGCGTGGAACCGACTATCAGGCCTTGCCCTCGGTTCGCGTTCAGGCGGTCGAAGCCCTGCAGAAGACCGCTTCGCGCGCGGGGCTTCCCTGGATTCGAGCGGCGTTGGATGACGACCACCCGGCCGTGCGCTTCTCGGCATGTGCGGCCCTGGGAGTGCTGCGCGACACGGTGGCGCAGCCTTCGATCGAGAAGCTGGTGTCCGATTCGGATCCCAGTGTGCAAGCGGCCGCCGTCTTTGCCCTGCACCGCATGGGCGACCTGCGCTATTCGGAGCGTCTGGCCGACTTCTTGCTCGACCACGACGATCCCGCGGTTCGGCGCAACGCCGCCATGCTCCTCGGCCGCCTGGGAGAAAAGGGCGCCATTCCATTGCTGGCCCGGGCGATGATGTCTGACGACGAAGCCTTGCGCCTCTTGGCGCTGGAATCAATGGTCCTGCTCGGCAGCCCCGAGGCTTTGAAGCAACTCAAGGTCAACGCCTATTCCGGCGATGGGGCCCAGCAGACTCTGGCGTTGCTGGCACTGGCCGAATGCAGAGACCCGTCCCTGGAGGAGTTGTTCCGCATCCAGTTCGAGAAGGCCCTGCACCTGGAAACCAAACTAGCCGCCGCTAAGGCGTTGGCGTATCTCGGTTCGGGCGCGGGATATGCGGTGGCGCGTAAGGCGTTGGACTTCAACAAGCCCAGAAAACAGGACAAGAACGATCCCCCGAGAATGCAGATCATACGCGTCCGGCAGTTGGCCGCCCACGCTCTGGGCGCAATCGGAAACCTCGAGGCCCTGCCCGGCCTGCGCGACAGAATGAATGAGGATGAGGACCCACGGGTGCAGTTGGCGGCGGCGATGGCCATCGTGCAACTGACCGGCGGTGTCGAACCTAGCCGGATGCCGCGCGAGCGCGGGGCGCGGGCCCGGAGATGATGGGGCTTGGGCGGGTCTCGATAGGTGCCGCCCCGGCGTACCGCGAACGGAAGGCAGTGGGCCTCGGGGAGGTCTTGACCACAGGGCAAAGAGCATGAGGTGGCTGGGATTTGCAATCTGCGCGGTGGTGGTTCTGGTTCTGCAAACCACGCTGGCGCACCGGTTGGATATCCGGGGTGCCCGCCCGGACTGGATGCTGGTGTTGGCGGTATTCTTCGTGCTGCACGCGCGTTCGATGGACGCGCTGATCGGGGCGTGGTTGCTCGGGGCGGCGATGGATGTCATGACCATCGAGAACTTCGGGCTACTCTCGGGGTGCTACGCGGTGGCGGTGCTGGCGATCTACGGGGTTCGCGACCACGTCTTTCGCGATAACCCACTGACCCACTTCGCCCTCACTTTTCTATCCGCGGCAGCGGTCGGTGTGCTAACAACGCTTTACCGGGTGCTGTTCATAGATGGGGCAAGCCTGCGAGTTATGCCGCTGGTTGGCGGCATTCTCTTCGGTGCCGCCTATACGGCCGTGTGGGCGCCGTTCTTGCACCATGTGCTTCTGAAGTTCCCCCATCTTCTGGGCATCCGTGGGCCGCGGCGGAGTTATCGCCCCCGGCTTAAGAGGGCACGGCGTGTTTGAGACGCGTCTGAAAATCATGCTGGGTCTGTTCGGACTGGCGTTGTTGGTGATCGTCGTCCGGCTGGTCGACCTCCAAGTCGTCCGCGCGGATGTGTATCGCAAACAGGCCGAGCAGGCCCTGCTGCGCCCGGCGCGGATGCTCCCCTCTGTGCGCGGGCGGATTCTGGACCGCTTCGGGACCGAGCTGGCCGCCGATCAGCCGTGCTGGGAAGTCGCCGTCGACTATCGCGTCCTGACCATAATGCCCGCGTACCTTCGCGGGCATGCCAGGCATCTGCGCGAGTCGACGGAACCGGGCATATCGCAGACCGAGGCCGAGGAGGAAATCCGGCGCAGAATCGATCGTATGTGGAAAGACTTGGCCCGTTTCAGTGAAACAAGCATCGCTGACTTGCGTGTCCGGGGCGACGAAATCTGCGCCCGCGTCGCCCGGGTGCGCGCGGCGGTAACGCGCCAACGCGGGTTCGAGACCCCGATAGCTGAAGAACGCATGTGCCACGCGCTCGTCACCGGGCTCAATGACCAGGACCAGATCACCGCCCGGCAACTCCTCCAAGGTTATCCATGGTTGGAGGTGCGTAACTCGACTACCCGCTCCTATTGTCCGTCAAAATCCCTGCCCCACCTCCTGGGACAACGGGGAGCGGTAACCAGTTCAACGCTGGAGAACGATCCCGAGCGGGACGACCCCCTCGCCCGCTACCTGGCTTCGGAAACACTTGGTGTTACCGGTGTGGAATACGCCGCCGAGCGGAGGCTGCGCGGTCGGCGCGGCCTGATCCGTAAGAACCGCAGTGGCGAAACGGTAGAGAACATCGCGGCCACCAACGGCGAAGATGTCACCTTGACCCTTCGGCTGGATTTGCAGGAGGCGCTCTACACATTGCTGGAGCGTGCGATTCCGAACACGCCATACCCCACCGGCGGCGCCATCGTCGTGCTGGACGTGCCCACCCGTCAAGTGCTCGCAATGGTCTCCTATCCCGGCTACGATAACAATACGTTTCGCAGCGCTTACAACGACCTCGCCCGAGATGCGCGACACCAGGCGCTACGCTTCCGCGGGGTCGCGAACCAATATGCCCCGGGATCGATTATCAAGCCCTTAACCTGCATCGCCGGGTTGACCACCGGCAAAATCACCTTGGGAACAACCTTCGATTGTCAAGGATACTACTACCCCAAAACGCGCAGCGGCAGGAAGTGCTGGCCGATTCACGGGACGAACCAGCGCATGGCGCACGGTCCGCTCACGGTCTCCGAGGCCATCGCCCACAGTTGCAACATCTTCATGTACCACACCGGCGAGCGCGTGGGCGTTGCACAGTTGTGCAACTACTTCGACATGGCCGGCGTGGGGCTCCCTTCGGGCATCGGTTTACGTGAGGAAGTCCGCGGCATCAACCCGACGCCGAGTTACCTCTCCGCGCGTGGAGAGAGCGTCAGCAAGGGCGACGCGTGGAACTTCGCCATCGGGCAGGGCGAGGTCTCGATGACACCGGTTCAGACAGCCAACCTGGCAGCCGTCTATGCCGGCGGCATTTACAAGAAGGTCGTCCTCCTCCGCGAGGAGACTACTGCCGCCGAGTGGAGGCTTCCGGTCAAGCCGGAGCACTGGCGTACGATTCGTACAGGTTTGTTTCGCGTGACCAACCAACCTGGGGCCACCGCGTACCGGACCGCGCATTTAGTTCGCGACGGTTATGCTTTGTGCGGCAAGACGGGCAGCGCCACCGTGGGCCCCTGGGCGGTTGCCTACGCGATTCCCTATACCTCGCCGGAAGGCACCGAGCTGACCGCGATCGTTTCGGCCAACAGCAAGCGCGAGGCCGTCGAGCGCTTCGCAATTGAATACCGGGGTACGGAGTTTGCCCGTGACGAAGTCGAGGCGTGCAAATACTGGCCACCATTGTCGGCGGGCCGGCGCCGACCGACCAAGGCCGACCAACAGGAGCATGCCTGGTTCATTGGCTACTTGCAGGCGGTGGACCGTGCCGGGCAGCCGTTGCACGAAGTTGCGCCGCGGATTGCATTCTCGGTGTTGGTGGAGTTCGGCGGCAGCGGCGGTCGCGTCGCCGGACCGATCGCCGTCAAGGTTGCCGAGACCATGTTGGACACGCTTGGTGCCGGTCTCGACCCCGACGCCGTGTGCGCAGGCGCCGAACCATGAACCGGACGCCGCTCCAACTCACCCGCCCCGGCTACGCGATCGCCTTGTGTATCATGGTGCTGTGCGGTACCGGTTTGGCGTGCATCTATGCCACCGAACGCGCGGGTCAGGATTCACACATTAACACCGCCAAACAAGCCCTGTTCATAATAGTGGGGGTCGGCGTCGGACTGGTTACTCTGCGGATCGGCTATCAACGTATCGCGCGGTATGCTTACGCGCTGTTCGCCGTTGCCCTGCTCTTGTTGATCCCCCTGACGATTGCCCAGGCGACCGACTTCGAGTTCGGTGGGCTGGTGCCTGGAAG
The DNA here is from genome assembly GCA_030612785.1 of Phycisphaerales bacterium. Taxonomy (GTDB): domain Bacteria; phylum Planctomycetota; class Phycisphaerae; order UBA1845; family UBA1845; genus JAAEQG01. The sequence goes on along the minus strand of JAUWNF010000100.1, from coordinate 2,396 downwards.
GCGTGGTGCCTATCGTTGGATTCGCCTGCCGGGGTTCCAACTACAGCCGTCGGAACTGATGAAGATCGCCTGCGTGTTAGCCCTGGCCCAGTACCTGCGCTACCGCGCGAACTACCGTACGCTGCGCGGGGTCAGCATCCCCATCGTGCTGTCGGTTCTCCCCCTGTTACTGATTCTGAAGGAACCCGATCTGGGCACCGTGCTGCTGATGATTCCGGTGCTGCTGCTTCTGCTGTATGCCGCCGGGGCCCGCAAGCGACATCTGGCGTTGTTCGTCGGGATCGCTTTCATCGCGGCCCCGTTCCTGTGGGAAAGAATGGCCTCCTACCAACGGTTGCGGATTGTCGGCGTTTTCCTGCAATCCGAAGCGCTGCGCTCCAAGATCATCGCCCATCCCGAGCGTTATGAACATCTGTGCACGGGCCGACAGGCCCGCGAGTGGGAGGTTGGGGCGGGGATGCAGTTGGTACGTTCCAAGGCCGCCCTGGGCAGCGGCGGACTGATTGGGGAAGGCTGGGGGCAGGGCACCTACGTGGAGTACAACTTCTTGCCCGACCGGCACAACGACTTCGTCTTCGCCATGGTGGGGCATCAATGGGGATTCGTGGGCTGCGCCGTCGTACTGCTCTGCTACGCGGTGTTCGTCATCGCCGCGGCGGAAATCGCATCGACCAGCGTCGAACCGTTCGGGCGCCTGCTGGCCGTCGGAGTCCTGGCGCTGGTCGCCACACAGGTGGCGATCAACATCGGCATGACCGCCGGACTCATGCCGATAACCGGGATGACTCTGCCGTTTGTCAGTTATGGCGGAAGCAGTCTACTGACCAGCTTCATCGCCGCGGCGCTGTTGATCAGCGTATCCCAGCACCGGCCCTTCGTGCTGGCGAGGAAGCCTTTCGATTACTCCGCGACGCCGCCCCCGGAGACGCCGCTCGACCGACGGGCGAGCGCCCGAATCACGACCGGCGAGAAACCGCCGGCAGCGCGCGGATAGCGTTCGAACGACTTGGTGTAGCTCCGGCGTCGGTCGGCAAACCCGATCTCCACCTGCCGGCGACGTCGTGGACCTCAACAATACCGCCGCGACATGGACGACCGCCCACCCCGCCCAGACCGCCGCGCAGACCGCCGCCCGCGGAGCTGGCGAAGGAATATAGCCCAGGGCGTCAGCCTGATACCACCTCCGAGGGTAGTCACAGACGAGCCGAGCGGCCCGCAAACCGTACCTTAATCGAAACGCCAGTATGTCTCACTTGCTCTGAAACACTACACGGGCGTACTTGACACTTCGCATCAAGCATAAGCTCCCCCGGCCGTTCTCGGCGCGCCGGTACCGTGGTCGCCAGTGGATCGGACGGGTGAATTTACTCTTGACAGCGCGGCCGACGTGCGATATTATGGGACGATCAATTCGATTGTGAATCCCCATCGGGCCGAGAATCGGCCCGTGGGTCTTTGGGCGTTTTGGGCCTCGCAAAGGACGAATCGAACTGCAAGCGAGGGGAGTGAAGTTCGTGTTTACGAGCCCGCAGGGCATCGCGAACAAGCTGCCACGCAGTGTCAAGGTCGCGGTACTGGCTGCGTCGTTGGTGCTCAGCGCCTTGCTTACCGTTGCGGCCTTGCGGATGCCGGACCATCACTGGCTGGCCTGCCTGCTCGGCTACGTCTGCACGGCCTTCCTGGTAACTTGCGCCAACGCCTCGCTGGTCGGTATTCTGAGCGGTGCCCGCCTGTGCTTCCCGGCCTACGGGTCATTGGCCGCATCGCCCAATGTCGTTGGGCAGCTTGCATCGCAAGTAATCATGGTAATCCAGTCCTGGGTCCTTCCGCAGGCGTATCCCCGTGCACCTCCTCCGATGGCCGCTGCTTCTATGAGGTAGGAGGTGGTGGGTAATGCCCACCAGACGTCACTAGCACGAAAAGAAAAACTCAACAACACAACCGGGAGGAAGCCACAATGTTGGAACGAAAAGACTGTGCCAGCCCGTGTCGACAGCCGGTGAGCCGATATGCGCGGGTCTTGGCGGTTGTTGTGTCGCTAGCGCACATCTCGACGGCCATGGGAATCACGATCGATCACGTCACAGTCGACAGGGTGAGCGTGGCGACCAAACCGTCGGAGATCGGCCGGGTGCTGGTCTCACTCAGCTTCGATGCCAGCCTGCCGACAGCGCCGAATGTGGTACATCTGGACGGCACGGCCGCCTATCAATTCATCAACGTCTTTGCTGATTTCGGCTCCGGACCCGAATGGATCGTACAAAACGTCGTCGTTTTCCGCGCCCCCGGGTTCACAGACGACGACGGGGTCCTTCGACAACAATCGGTGTTTGAGTTGCCGCGCGGTTTGACTAGCTGTCGTGATCTGAGGGCTTACATCACGGACGCTGCTATCG
>JAUWNF010000195.1 GCA_030612785.1 Phycisphaerales bacterium | reverse complement strand
CGGCGGCTCCGGGACAATGAATCCCACGACAGGGCCGGTAAGGTAAGAACCCCACTGGTCCTCCTCCAAGGCGCCGGAGAACGACCAGCAGCCCTGCGCACCCCACGGGTGGTACTCATAATCGCTATACCAAAAGATCTCGCTGCTCTCGCTCGTCAGGACGAGATCGAACGCGCTGGCATTTACATCAATCTGGCCAAGGTACCCTGGCATCAACTCGAAGACGGCGTCCTTGAAGAAGTGCAATGTGCCCTCAGTCAGGGTCACGTCAAACACGCCGCCTGCGCCGTCACCGTACGTCACGGACAGATTCAACCCGACCGCAACGTGAGGGCTCTCGCCGTCGTCCACGCTATCCCAGGTCATGTCACCGGGATTGACAAGATCCCAAACATCTGTGCCATAGGGGACAAGGGAACCCGAATCATAGCCGAGCGTCCAGGGTTCGGACGACCAGGACTTCATGGCAGGTGTCTCATCGCTCTCGGTGCCACCCGCTTGCACGGTGAAGTTGAACGGGTCATCCGTGAAATCCACGGGGACGTCGACGGATATGTGGCCGCCGGCGCCGGCGGTGACCGTTCGCGAATCCTCCCCGCCGAGCCCGTCGCGGAACCTGACGGTAACGTCGGTACCTTCGGCAACCGCGTCGCCCTGATCATCGTCCACCGTGCCCCCCAAGGGACTGCCGGTCCATCCAATCGTGCAGTCCGTAATGCTATCACCGTATGCGAAGGCAGCAGCAATCATCACGACCAAACCAGCTAGACCTGTTGATCTGCACATTGTGGCTCTCCTCTCTGCAGATGAGCGTCTTGTTTCCTGTGTTTCGAGCACTTCGCCAATCGCCAAACAGCCGCCACGTTCAAGGCGCTGTCATTGTCCTTCCACGGGCAAAGGATGCTGCAACTGCCAGCGCCAGTCGTCCTCTTCGAAATCTCCGGGGGGATATCCCAAGAACCCGTGCCCGCAGAGCGCCATCAAGGTGTCGCGTTCATCCGTCCCACGATACCGTACAGCCGGGGAAACGTTAAACGAATCCGACGTGTGAAACAACGCCAAATCAACTCCCTAACCAACTGCCTCATGGTAATCAGGATGGACATACCACTCGTCGACGTACGCCATTTCGTCGTAGTTGTAGATATCGATCATGTACCCAACAGTCAGCGCTGCCGCTGTCATGATCAGTGAGCAACATCTCGTGATCTGCCTCCTTTCAGGCCCGAAACCGCGTCGGGCCACCAAAGAAAAAAGAGAGCCCGCCCGCAGGCGTCTCTCTCTGCCCTCATTACCCTTTTGTGTGACGCAGACCTTTGCCCTTAGCCCTTCCTGCCCGATAATTATAATTGAGCTTCCCCACGCGCCAAGCAAAAAATCACGAAAGACAAAAAACCGCCACAATCGCACCCACGGTATCCTGGCCATGATGGTCGGGGCAGAAACAGGAAACCCCGCTGGCGCTACCACCAGCGGAGTTGACCTATATTCTGACCTGAAATGCAAAATGCCCGCCCCTAAGTCTTGTAGGGACAGGCACTCGGAATAGCGGGGGCCCGACGTGTACCTAACGGGTACGACCTTCTCGAACCCGTGGACCTGGACCTCAGCAGACCGTATCTCCCTTCACAATCAGGAGTTACGAACGCAACGACGGACGAGCCTCAGACACATTCGTAACCACTGATCCGGCCGGCTGTCCGCCGGATCGGGGCCTCATGATTGGAGGCTTGTGCAATGTGTGAGGATCAAGTCATAGGTGCAGCGTACGCGCGCATGTCCACGGAAATGCAAAACGAGAAAAGCCCGGACGATCAGGTGCGAGTCTGCCGCGAGCGGGCCCGCGGCGACCGCGCCGCGATTCCGGATGAGAACGTCTTCATCGATCGAGCCGTGTCCGGCACCAAGCCGGACCGCGACGCGCTCGCCGCACTCAAGGCCGCGGCCAAAGCCAAGCGTTTCTCGGTATTGTATTTCGAGGATCTCAGTCGGCTCGGCCGCGAGTCGACTCACCTGATGTTTCTGCTGAAAGAGCTGGTCTACGATGGCATCCGCGTCATCAGCGTCAACGAGGGCATCGACTCGGCCAATGATTCCTGGCACATCTTGGCCACCATCCTCGGCTTGCAGCACGAGCAGTATGTGAGGGACCTTGGCCATCGGGTGCGCCGCGGGCAGGCTGGCGCGGTGCTCGACAACTTGTCGGCCGGCGACATCTGCTTCGGCTATGCGTCGGAGCCGATCCCCGGCAGCGAGAAGACTCGCCGTGGCCGCGACGGCCGACCGCAGAAGCGCGTCATCATCGACGCCGATAAGGCTCGGTGGGTGATCAAAATCTTCGAGTGGTTCGCCCTGGAGAGGATGTCGATGCAGGGGATTGCGGACAAACTCACGCAGCTGGAAGTGCCCAAAGATCACCGTGCCTCCACAACGGGATGGCACCACGACTACGTCAAGCGGATCCTCACGCGTGAGAAGTACATCGGCAAGTGGACGTGGGGCAAACGGCGCAACAAGCGGAATCCCACAACTGGGAAGGTCAAACAGGAGGCGGTGCCCTCGAAGGATCATGTCGTTGTCCCGCGCGAGGAGCTCCGCATCGTTCCCCAGGAGTTGTGGGATGCCGCCCAAGCTCGCCTGCGAAAGATCAAGGACGTCTATCCGGGGCCCAATGGCGCTGCCGGCCGGGAGGGAGCCAGCTACGTGGATGCCTATCCCAAGAACGAGTTCTCGGGGCTGTTGTTCTGTGCCTCCTGCGACGCTCGATTCGTCGTTGCCGGCAGCCACGGCAGGTATATGGCCTGCGGCGGCATCCGCATGCACCGCTGCGACGTGCACACGCACGTGCCCCGAGCGCTGCTGCGCTCGATTCTGATCGATTGCATGCGCCGAGAGATCACCGCAACGCGGGAACGCGTGGACGCAATTGTTGAGGCAACCCAGCGCCTCGTCGCGGAAGCGGTGGCACGCAGGCCGAGCGAGCTCGACGCACCGCGGGCGGACCACGCCAGGGTCGAGGGCCAAATCGCCAATCTGCTGGCCGTCGCTGAATCCGGGGTCGGCTGCCCCCAGTCTATTGCCCGCCGAATCCGGGAACTCGATGATCGGCAGAATGCGATCAGGGGCCGGATCGATTCGCTGCGATCACCGCGGCAGCCGACACCCGCTGTGCCAACGCGGGATTGGCTGTTGGCCGAGTTGCATCACCTCGAAGAGTGGATCGCTGACGATCCCCGCGAACTGGCCCAGGTATTCAGGGCTCTCGCCGGCGGGCGGATCCAGATGATTGAGGTGATCCCGCGTGGCAAGAAGCGTGGTTATTTCACGGCCCGGTTCCGGGCACACGTGTTGGGATTGCTTGCAGAACGGAATCGGCGATTGGGTGCCGCGTCGGATTCGGACCCAACGGGCCTGGCAAGCGGCCAGCTCGAACCCGAGGGGACGGAGTACACGATAGACATTGTGCGGCCGGCGCGCAGCGAAGAGTTGGCGGAGGAGGTCTATCGCCTGCGGGCGCAGGGTTTCCAGTGGAAAGACCTTCGGAAGCAGCTCGGTTGCGGCTACGCCACGGTGAAGGCGGCATTCGCCATGGCCAAGGCGCGGAGGGAATCCTGATGTTCGCGGGCGCTGCGGGACACCGCCCAGCCAGAAACCGCCTGTGCGCCGGCCGGGACCTCCGCCCTTGGCTCGGTGCCACTCGCCCTGTGGCCTGCTGAGGCCGCAGGGCCATCCGCAGCGTACTCGCGGGTCTCTTTTTAGGTATCGGGCGCCGTGGCCGGGCGCCGGGCTCGGGCGGCTTGGTGAGCGCGGGCGCTCCACGCCCTTTGAGCAAGTTCGATCTCGGCGTGCTTGCTTCAGCGAGCATGCCGAAACCTAACTTCTCTGGAAACTGCCGTCGTCATCGAAGTGAGGTCACCGTCCAGGGCGGAGCAACTGGCTGACCAAGTGCGCCAACTGCGGGAGCGCGGTGTCCTCTGGAAGGACATCCGCAGGCTGCTCGGATGCGGGTACAGGACGGCCATGTCGGCGTTGAGCGTGGGTGAGGCGCGATGCGCTCGGTAGCCCGTCCGTGTCAGCAGGCTGTTCCTACGCTTCTTGACCGCCGGTATCAGGACTGCCCAATACAGTTTCTGCGCCATCACATATCTCCTGCTGACACTCTTACTGTCAATCTACTTCCAATCCCCCGTCAGCGTGAACGCCGCCCAATAGTACGGGTGGGCGGTTCCGCGCTCCTTACGCAGCTTGGCGATCATCGCCAGCTGGGCGTTACGGAGGGCGTCGGCCTTGCCTTGGCCCTTGGCCAGGTTGGCGAAGAACGCCGTCATCAGCTCCGTCGTCTCCTTGTCGGGGATTCTCCAGAGTGTGGAAACCACCGTCTTGGCGCCAGCCAGTTGAAAGGCCTGACGCAAGCCGGCGACGCCCTCGCCGTTCTGGACCTTGCCCACCCCGGTTTCGCAGGCGCTGAGCACCACCAACTCCGTGCCGCGCAAATCCGTGCCGACGATCTCAAGGCCGGTCAGAACGCCGTCGTCCGTGTCGCCGGTTGCCTGATCGCGGTGGTTGGCGCCGGCCAGCACCAGTCCGCATCGAAGCAGCGGGTTCTCGATCTTCACCGGTTGGGACGGCGCTTCGCCAGGTTTCCGGCGCGGAGCCAGGAACGTACCCCGGTCCTTCATATCCGCAAGTAGCGGCATGTTCTCATAGTCCTGGTCAGCCAGGAAGAACCCGTGCGTGCTCATGACCACGGCCTTGGGAGCCCGGACGGCTTTGAAGACGCTCTCCAGGGCCTCGACCCCGGTGTGCAGGACCGGTTGGGAGCCGGTGTATGTTTTCAGACTGGGGACGATGGCCTTCGCTTCCGCGGCCGTGCCCGGAAGCCGGGACCAGCGCGCAGAGCCAAGCTCACCCGAGCGAGTGAGATCGCCGGATCCCATCGCCAGCGCCAGCCGCTGACCATGCAGTATGCGGTCCGTACCGGCCTGTGCTTGGGAGATGCCCAGATCGTAGTCCGGGTCGGCCATGACCAGGGATGAGCGCGCTGCGCGCTTGGCTGCACCGGTCACCAGGTCGCGCCCCGACACCACGTAGCTGATCCGCCGAGTCTCCGCCAGGTACCGGTTGTCTTCTGTAGGAATCGCGCCGAAGGGCAGCAGCCACAGCGCGCCATCCGGGCTGATGATCAGATCGTCGGCATCGCCGATGACCTCGGCCAATGGAGTCCAGACCAGTTCGCCTGCCTGCTTGGCGTACCGGTCGATGCCAGGGTCTTTTGCACGAACCGCGTTGCAGTAGGCAGCGATTGCCGCTTCGATCGGCTGGGCTTCGCCCAGGTCGATCAGCCTGGCCTCGCCTCGGGCGGGAATGACCCAGGCGGCGTAATGAGCCGGCTGCCATTGCGGGTCCTGGCCTTTGGCCTGGAAGTTGAACACGTCGAAACGGGCCAGTTCGATCAGCACCGGATCGCCGCCCATCGATTGGCGGACCTCCTCCAGCGTAACCCAGGGATCCTCGCGGTAGCCACGACCGGTCAGTTGGCCCAGGTGTTTGGAAAGTTCCTGCTCCTGGGCGGCAAGCTCGGCCATCCGTGTATGACGCCCCGCGTAATCACCATCCTTCGGTTCGCTCATGGTGAATCTTGCCAGCATCGCCCGAACCGTGGACAACTCCGCGACGACCTTCGCGGCCTTGGGATCCTGGCTGTCCAAAGCCAGCCTCGCTCGTTCAGCGAGCGCAGCCCCGGCGACCGCTTTGCCGTTAAGCAGCCACTCGGCCGACGAAGCCACCACTGCGGATTGCCCTCTGAGCAAGAGTCCCAACGACAGCGCACCGTGAAACGGCCCCTCGTCCTGTGTCCGGAGGAACGTGAGTTGCTCCGACTCGCTCAGGGCGGGCAGCACGTTGGCGACGTGGCGGCGGATCACCCGTCGGGCGCGCATTTCGTGTTCGACGGCGCCATTCCATTTCTCCGTCGCGGCGTACAGCACGGCCAGGTTGTTCAGGCTTTGGGCATAGTCAGGGTGCTCTTCGCCGAGGGCGTTCTTCCTGATCTCCATAGCCCGAACGTACAACGGCTCGGCCTCACCGTATTGCCCCGTTGAATCGTACAGCGTGGCCAAATTGTTCAGGCTCAGGGCATAGTCAGGGTGCTCTTCGCCGAGGACTTTCTTGCGAATCTCCATGGCCTGGATGTACAGCGGCTCCGCCTTGGCGTACTGGCCCATCGAAAGGCACAGTGAGGCCAGGTTGTTCAGGCTTTGGGCATAGTCGGGATGATCTTCACCGAGGGCTCTCTTGCGGATCTCCATGGCCTGGACGTATAGCGGCTCGGCCTTGCGGTATTGTCCGATCGAATTGTGCAGCGCAGCCAAGTTGTTCAGGCTGTTGGCATAGTCGGGGTGGTTTTCCCCGAGAGTCCTCTTCCTGATCTCCATGGCCCGGACGCACAGTGGCTCGGCCTTGGCGTATTGTCCCATCGAGCTGTACAGCATGGCCAGGTTGTTCAGGCTGGTTGCATAGTCAGCGTGCTCTTCGCCGTGGGCTTTCTTCTTGATCTCCATGGCCCG
>JAUWNF010000353.1 GCA_030612785.1 Phycisphaerales bacterium | reverse complement strand
ACTGCATTCAGGCGGACAAGTCGGTCTGGTGCCCCGCGTGGACCACGAGGTGCCAGTGATTGGGCATCAAGCACCAGGCGAGCAGTCGTGGCGCGTCGGGCCGGGACAGAGATTTGGCCAGCACGCGTTCAAAGGCGAGATAATCATCCTCTTTTGAGAAACAGAGGCAGACGCATCACCCGCCGATTCAGAACGTGATACGCAAGACCCGGCTCCGTGATGCGTGGCGGCCGTCCCATGCCCGGATTCCACCCGAACCGCCGGCGAGGTCAAGAAAATCTTCCTGACACCTTTTCTGCCTCCAGATCGTGTTCGTCCACCGTCAACATCTCCTGGCCTCCCTGCACTCGGCACCATCGCCATATCCACAGGGTAAGCCTTGTTGCGGTGGCTCAAAATTCGATGCGCGGAAACCTATCCAACCGGCTCAATATTCAATGGGCGTCTCCAACTCGGCCGCGGTCGACTTGCTGATCGATCAACTATGGGCGGCCTGAGAGGGTGCATGAGTGGTACGGGCGGCTACAGACCGCCAAAGGCTTCTTGGAACGCGGCGAAGTCGCCCAGGTCCACGTCGCTATCGTCGGAGTCAAAGTCAAAGGCCGCCAGGCAGGCATCGACGCATTCCGGCGATGGCGGGGTTGGCAATACCCCGGGGCCGGCCATGCAATCTGCGAACCCCGCGAAGTCATCGAGGTCTACGATCCCGTTGGCATCAAAGTCGGCGTTTTCGATGGCCTCGCATTCATCGGGTATAAGGGTGCCGTTGCAGTCCAGACTGCCGCCTCCGGCAATATCGCACTCATCAGGAACGCCGTTCTGCTGGCAGTCCTGGCTGGTCCCCAGGGCAATGTCGCAGATGTCCTGCACGCCGTTGGGCTGGCAGTCGTCCTGTGCCTCGCACTCGTCCGGGATGTCGTTTGTATTGCAGTCGTTACCCGTGAGTTCGCACTCATCAGGAACACCGTTGGGCTGGCAGTCCGAACTCGTACCGCTGGATATATCGCATTCATCCGAGAGGCCGTTGCTGTTGCAGTCCGGGAGATGGAGCGCGCGGGCGGCCACGCGATCGACGAGCGCGGCGCCGAGGTAGTCTGAAAAGTCCCAAGCGAAGAAGAGCGGTCCACCGGTCCGAGGATTGTCGAACGTCAGAAGGACGTCAAATCCATACTCGGCAAGCTGACCGGACGGATCATCGGTGGTCGCCTCAAAGCCCTCGGCGACCAAGTCGGTCACGACATCAGCTACGGTGACGCTGCCGGGCAGATGCAGATCGAGCAGTACGTGTACCAGATCGTCTTCCGGTTCGGCTCCAACGCCATAGATAACCACGTACTTCGCGTGGGCGTCGTCGATGTCGAGCAATTCCGGGTCGCCGCATGGGACGATCGTGGCCTCTCCGGCCCGGTGCATGGATGGTCTGGTCAGGACGAGCCCGATAGGCTTTGGACGAACGTAAACGGCGGCACTGAAGACCCAAGGCATGCTGCCGGAAAACGATGTCAATTCAGTCTGGTCTCCGGTATCGCGATTCACCCGAACTACGTTGGGTGAGGAGCCAAAGCCACAGTTGACCATGATGATGTTGCCGTCCGCTTCGAGTGTGACATCAAATGGGGACTCGATCAAGTCGCCTATGCTGATCGCGTCATACGTCCCCGTTTCTGGGTAGACCCGGACAATTTGGTCGGGATGGCTGAGGCCACCCTCGACACCGAGAAGCGGATCGCCAGAGCCGTCGATCGTTAGTGCGAATTGATCCTGGTCGGCTCCGATGGGTCCAGTGATCAACGTGTGAGCTCCAGTCACGATGTCAAAGGCATAAAGGTAGCCGTAGGAACTCTGCGCGAAGCCGGCCCCGTCTGCTGTAACTGCTATTTCTCCTCCTCCCCCCAACTCCGGCCCCAGTTCCGTCTGTGATCCTGTTGCCGGGTCGACCCGCACGACCGCACCCGATGAGCCTCGGTAGTCCGCGACGAAGATGTCACCGTTCGGTGCAAGCCCAATACCCGTGGGGCTGCTGAGCAGTCCGCCCGAGGAAACGACAGTGGAGGAATCTGTGAGCGGATCGTACTTGATAACGGCTGGAAGCAGCCAAGGCTCCCCCAAGCTGCACTGCGCGATGATCACGCGCCCGTCGCTGTCGATGTCGATATCCCAGAGGCTTCCACCGGGGCTGACCATTGGGTTGCCGAGATCGGTCTGCGCCCCGGTTGTTGGATCAACCAACGTCAGGTGCTCATTGAGATTCGTCTCGGACCAAGCTACAAAAATAGCCCCGTCATTTGGGATCATCACTGCGGGCGTAAGCGCCGCCGGGTTCGAGAAGACATAGTCGCAAGACACGCTCACCACGCACCGATAGCCACCGGCGTCGGAGGCATCGACGTTGGATACGACCAGCGTGCTCGTGGCGGCCCCGGAATAATGCCCGCCGTCGCTCAGATCAGCTTCGTCTTTCTGCCACTGGTACGTGAGCGGCTCTTCGCTGGAGGCGTACACGTTGAACGTGGCGGTGTCGCCCTGCAGCACTGTCTGATCGATCGGGTGCCCCGTGATGGAAACCGTCCGGGGGAAGCCCAGTTCCGCCTCATCCGAGATCAGCGAATCCGAGATGTCGCTCACCACGCAACGGTACCAACCCGCGTCTGGCCCGGCGACGTCGGAGACGATGAGCGTGTCCGTGGTTATGCCGGAGTAGTGGCCGTCGTCGCTCAAATTCAGACCGTCCTTCTGCCATTGGTAGGTGATCAGGGGGCAGTTGCTCGACGCCTCCACGGTGAAGATGGCGCTCTCTCCACAGGCCGGCGATTGGTCCACAGGGTGTTCGGTGATGGCAAGGGTTGCCGTTACGGACAGCGTTGCCTCATCGGTGGGTGCGTAGCCGCACACGTCACGAACGACGCACCGGTAATTACCCGCATCGGCAGTCACGGCCTCTGAGATGGTCATAGTGTCCGTTGTGACGCCGGAATAGTGGCCGTCGTCGGTAAGATCGACCTTGTCCTCCTGCCATTGATAAGAGAGCGACCCACCGCCCGAGACCTGCACCGAGAACGAAACCACGGGCTCGCAGGATGGGACAGTCATATCGGTGGGATGTAAGGTGAAGGTGGGTGGAGACCAGGACGGACATCCCACGAGCAACACTTCAACACCTGCGCCCCCCTGTAACAGACGCTGTAACGTAAACAGTACTGTCGACCACTGTCACGTCTCTGCCCGTCATCGTGTATCCCCCTACCCACAATGGCGAAGCCGGATCGGAGACGTCGATGACCTGAAAGCCACTCCCATCCGTCACGTAGGCGTAATCGCCGGATACGTCGACACCGACCGCCCCGGTCGTTTCGTATCGCCCGACCCATTGGGGCGAGGAGGGATTGGTGATATCCACGATCTGGAGACCCGCATCCGGTCCGCTAAGGCTACGGTCCGCCACATACGCGTGAGTGGCAGATACCGCTACGTTCTGGGTGGTACCGGTCGTAGCGTAGCTACCGACCCACTGAGGTGAAGCCGGGGTGGAAATGTCCACTATCTGCAGCCCATCAGCATGGCAGGCAAGATACGCATAATCGCCTGATACTACCACGGTGTAGGCGTTGAAACCGCCAAGGGCACCTACGTATTGCGGCGAAGCGGGATTCGAGACATCAACGATCTTGAGGCCATCCCAGCGATTCGCGAGGTACACTAAATCGCCAGAGACAGCCACGCCTATCGTTTGGGCGCCCATGTTGTATGTCCCGACAACTTGAGGTGATTCGGGTGTCGAAACGTCAATCACCCGCAGGCCCTCACCGAGGTTCTTGGCCGTCACGTAGGCGTAGTTCCCCGAGATTGCCACGCCCCCGCCCCCGGCAGTGGTGCCAATGTCAACCACGGCAACAGATTGTGGTGACGTCGGATCTGAGACGTCAAAAACTTCCAAGCCCGGGCCAGCAGCAGCTACGTAGGCGTACGTGCCCGAGACCGCCACTTCTTCATTCCAGACACTCGCCCCAGGAAACTCGGCCAGCGATATGACGGGCACCGTATCCGCAACGCTCAGATTCGGCGTAACGAACGCAAAGGCAGTTCCAAAGAGCAGGATTGAATGTCGGGAAACCATAATCGCGTGCCTCCTTTCCAGCAAACTCTCTTTTGGGCAATAGGGCTATTCTTGTAGTGGTTCACCGTGAAATGGAGAACCACCCCTCCTGAGTTACACCTATCCGGGAGACCATCTCCCGGCGTTTACGTTTCTTTCCTGTTCCAGAGTTCGGGGCTGCGCCCCGAGGGATTCATCGCGTTGGTGCCAATCCCGAAGGGCAAGGGAAGACGGGCGACCTACAGGCCGCCCGGCCTTCGGTCTTGGCCCCTGGGTCGGCGCTCGGGTCGGTTCCCACCGTTGCGCTATCCTATCCTCCGCTCAGGCCATCCAACAGTATACCGCCTCGCGTGCGTCACTGATAGGAAATTTGATTCCGCGAGGGGCGGCGGCGTGGCCCCGGGGGTGGAGGGTTTGGGGGGCGGGGGTC
>JAUWNF010000006.1 GCA_030612785.1 Phycisphaerales bacterium | reverse complement strand
CCCCTTGGGGTATTAGTCCCCCCGCCACACGCCCGGGGGGTTGGGGGCCCGCCCCGCGCCCCGCCGGCCGACCGGGGGGCGCGCCGCAGGCCGCTACGAAACCGAGTCAGCGAAGTCGGCACGAGCTACGGAAGTTTTTGGACAGGCGACGGGGCGCGTGCTAGTATCCTCGGGGTGGAGGTAACATCATGAGAGACAAACGCCTGTTTCTGGCAGGTCTTCTGACGATTGGGGCCGCGGGTTGCACGGAACCAAAGCCGACGGCCTTGAACTACAACGTCATCCGTTTGTCCCCCGCGTCGCGGGCGGCGGTGTTCGATGCGGCCACCCAGGCGCTACGCGAACACTTCACCATTCGCCGCGCCGATCGGGCGGCGGGAATCCTCGAGACCGTTCCGATCGAGACCGTGGGCACCGAACCCAGCGGACGTCTGGGTGACGTGGTGGCGGTTCCACGGCGGGAACGGCGGACCGCGGAGGTGCGGGTGGAGAAGACCGGAGCGATGGTGAAGGTGTTCTGCAAGGTGCTCGTGCAGGAGTGCGATACGCAGGCACACCAGATGTTCACTCGCGAGCACGCCCTCCACGACCTGCCGACCGACACCCCGGCCGAACGGGACGGCGCCACCACCACCGAGCAGAATGCCGTCTGGCGCAACAAGCGCCGGGACCGGACGTTGGAGAACCAGATACTGCGGGCTATTCAAGACCAGGTCGCCGGCGCCGAGGGCCTGTGACCGCTGTGGGGAAGACGTGGGGATAGGAGGGTCACCGGCCGCCGTCGGTCGGCCCCGGGGGAGTGGAAACATGATTCAGTGTAGCGAATGCGAGCACTTCCACCGGGGACCGAGCGGGGAAGTTACCTTCACCTGCAACCCGTTCAGTAACATCAAAGAGCGCGAGTGCCTCGCCAAGTGGCAGTTGATCAAGCTGGACACCATGGTGCAGGCCTATCAGGCCACCCTGCGCATGTACGAGCGCCTCGCCCCTCTGCAGGAGCGCATGTTCCGCCACATGGAACGGGAAATCCAGGACCAGGACGACGCCGAAAGCTGGAAATACGGCTACGAAGAGGATGAAGATAAGGATGGCGAAGACGAAGACGAAGACGAAGACGAAGACTCGCCACCGTATTGAAAGACGGTACAGGTTGCTGATCCTCAACTTGCGTCCCCCAGGTAGTCCGCCAAAGGCGGAGCGCCTCGAGGTCCTCGGCGACGTTCCACACGGCCCGCGAAGTCATCGAGGGCGGTCCTTGGCCATGCCACCCGGGTTGGCGCTGGGCGGTTTGCCTGGAGGAAACAACAGCAAAACGAACAGGGCTCCGGCGAAGAGCAGTTCCACTGTGGTAAGCACCCATTCCTTGGGGGCGAATTGCGCCCGCTCCTCGAGGTACTCCGCCCGACAGACTCTCTCCAGGTATTTTTCCGGTGGCGGCAAAGCGGCGAATTCCTCCGCCGGCAGAGCCGCGCGGAGACCCTCGTATTCTTCAGTGAGTCTCTCCAGTTGTTGGCTCTGGTTCCATGCCAACATGTCCGGCCAGCTTCCGGCACCGTGGCCTCGGCCAAGCCAATCCAGTGCCGTCATCTGAAAACTCGCCGCGATCAAAAACGGCACCAACGGTATCCAAAGGCGCCGGTGCCACATGGCGGCGACGACCAGGAAAGGAATTGGAAGAATGATATACCGCTCGTGGACGCGGGTAGGAAAGATGACAACCGCCAGCAGGCTTACCGCAGCGAAGGTCAACAGCACAGCGGGATACGCGTGACGTTTGCGAAAGATCAGTACCGCGGAGCCGAGCAGGACTGCGCTCAACAGTACCTTGCCCCACACGTCCTTGGCCACACCGAGCAACTTCGCCCCGGCATCGAGGTCGTCACAAAGGAGCAAATCAACGTACCACAAGTTGAAGGCCTTTAGCGTAGTGACCTTGTACATCTTGAGCACGTTGCCGGCATAGGCTTCCTCGAACCACTTCAGGCCCGAGTGCACGGTGAAAGGAAGTGCGGAAGCGAAGAGCACCACGAGCGCCAGCAAGCCCGCCGCGACGATTCGCCGACGCCGCGGACCGAGTAAGAACGCGAAAACCCACACCGGCGCGAACAAAATGCCCTGGGTTTTGAGTCCCATGGCAACACCCCACAGCAAACCCGCCCGCAGCCAACGCTGAGTGAGCATGGCCCACAGCGTCCACACCAGCGGGGCTAACACCCAACTGTCGGTCTGCGTCCAACGCGCCGAGTCGATGATGAACGGCGGGATCAACATTATGACCGCGAAGGCGATGGCCCCAGCCAACCGCGAAGCCAAGCGCCGGACCAGCGCACAGCATCCGGCCGCTACCAGGCAATCCCCGATACCCGAGAGTAGCGCATAGATGATCCGTGCGGCGGTGGTGTTTGAAGTCAGGGTGGGGTCGAATAAGTGCAAGGCCTTGATCTGTGCGTACAGCGCGTAGGCCGCCAGCGGTGGGTAGTTGCAGACGTAGAACTCCGGATGGTGGGCGATCTCCGCGCGGCTGCGCCGGTGGTTCCACATCAGGGTCTCGCGGGG
Source organism: Phycisphaerales bacterium (assembly GCA_030612785.1). Classification (GTDB taxonomy): domain Bacteria; phylum Planctomycetota; class Phycisphaerae; order UBA1845; family UBA1845; genus JAAEQG01. Next base: position 19,868 of record JAUWNF010000006.1, on the reverse strand, counting down.
GGGGTGGTCGTATAGAGCGGCAAAGCCCTCTTCGTGCATCAGCACACCCCAACGCACATACTCGTGGTGATCCCAGCGCGTCGAAGACGCGGGCGGTTGGACGACGACGTACCCGCGAACCGCCAGCCCAATGAGCAACGAACCGGCGATCAGAACGATCGGCCAGCGAGACGTCGGTGCGTCAATTACGGTCACCGTCATTGTCCATTTTCCATTTTCAATTTCTCGTTTTCAATACCCCATCTCCAGTCGATCCGCGCGATCGGCCGTTCGAGATCGCAGAGGACCTCCATGCGCTCCGTGCGGCCGACAGTAATGTATTTGTGGTCCAGGAAGAACTGGTGGAGTTCCGCAAAAGGTGGTTTGGCGGGCAGGATTATCAACCGGGGCTGGTTGCGCTCCAAGTCTTCCAGTAACAGGCGGCGCCGGGCTCGAGTGGAGGGGTGATCGGCGACCAGGGCTGTATACATGGTGAAACGCGAGGCGCACCGCCGGCCGGCGTAGTAGTAGAAGCCCGCGTCGGAACTCCACACATAGATGCTGTCCTGGGGATCGGTGACCGTGGCGACTTGCTTAGCCTGGTCCCGTACCCAGATCATGCGGACCCCATACCGGTCCAGCGCGATGCGGTCGGGCTCCACTAACAGATAGCCCGGAATCTCGGTCGAAAGCAGGGCGAGCAAGATCGCCGCGCCAACGCCGAACGACAGCCTCGGGTGAAAGAGTTCGACGCGGTGCACCAGTCCCCCCGCCAGCAACACCACCGGAGGAAGCATCAGCATGTAGTAGTGAGGCCAGAACCTGCCGGGCAGGCAGACCGCCAGATAGCTGCCGATCGCAAAGGCTGCCAAAGCCGCGGCCTTGACCCGCTCACCCCGCCAGGGCAGCGCGACGAAGCCGAAGAGCCCGGCCAACCACAACGCGAGCGCGGTGCCAAAAACCTTCTCCTGCTGAAAGAACGCGACCAGTCGCTGACCCCATCCCTGGTCCACGTGGCTGTAGACCAGGTTGTGGGCGAAAGCCGCGTCCACGAAAGCCTCCACGCGCCCGTCCATGGCAAAGTAACCGAGGATGACCAGCCAGATAGCGGCCGGACCGGCGGCGAAAGCGGCGAGTGACTCGAGGTGTCGTAGCAGGGAAGCGCCGGCGCGGGGCGCAGGCATGATGAGCAGCACCGGCACCAACGCCACCCAGTGAAGGGCTACCACGGTCTTTATGGTGGAAGCCAATCCGATGAGTAGTCCGGCGGCAAAAACGCGCCACAGAGTCGCCGGCGTACCGCGCGCCAGCACCCACCAGGCCGCCACCAATAGCGCGTTCAGGTAGACTTCGCGGTTGCACCCTTCGCCGCCGACGCCTGGATCGCTCGACACGACCGCGAAGAGCATGGTGGCCGTCCAAGCGCCCGAACGCCCAAACCATCGACGGGCCAAGTCGAAGACTCCCAGCATCGTCACCAACACCAGCACCACGGCCAACGTTCGGTAAACCGCCGGCGATGAGCCGAACACGGCCGTGGGAAGTATGAGCGCAGCAAAGATACCCGGCGGTTGATGATCCCAGAGATCGACGTACAGCCGGTCGCCCGCAAGCATACGCTGGGCGAAGTAGGCGTAGTTACACTCGTCGCTTTCCAGCGGTGCGGGGTAGGCGTGGAGTCGAAACCCGACGACGACCAGCGCGGCAAGCACGAGCAGGATCAGGTCCGTCCGCGTGTACCGGTTTGGAGACGACGTTGGAGATTCGCTCATCGGCAACAGTTTACCCCGCGATGAATCGCGGGGCTATTCCCAGATGTCCATACGGGACAAGAGGATGCCACGTTGCCGGAGGCGACGAAGCGTCTATAATCGTCTCTTAGGGATGGCGATCGACCAACCACAAGCTGAAGAGAGCCCATGCGACGTCAGATCATCGTTTCGTTTATCTTGATCGCGATCCTGTTCACGGGGGGGATAGGGATCGCGATTGTCCTGGTCAAGACCAAGCCGGAACCGCCCACCCGTGACGTCGCCCGCCCGCCGCTGCTGGTGGAGACGGTGGTGGTTCAGCCGCAGACGGTGGTGGAACCGATCGTCGGCTACGGCACCGCCCGGGCGGACCGTTTCGCCCGATTGTCGACGCAGGTCGCCGGCGAGATCATCGAACTGGGTGACTGGCTCAAGCCCGGCGTGGAAGTCCGCATGGGGCAGGTGCTCCTGCGCATCGACGAGGAGGAATACAACCGCTACCTCGAACGGGCCAAGAGCATGCTCGACGCCGACCGGGCCCAATTGGCCCAGCTCGATATCGAGGAGCACAACCTCGATCGGCTCATCGCCATCGCCAAGAAAGAGTTGGACATCGCCCAGAGTGATTTTGATCGGGTGAAGAGCCTATTCGAAGACGGGGAATCCCACCCACGGGAGTTCGACCAGTACCACCGGGCGTTGCAGCAGGCACGCAGCGCGCACCAGACTCTCGAAAACCGCAAGGCGCTGCTGCCGTCCCAGCGGGCGCAGCGGGAAGCCAATTGCCGGAACCGGCAGGCGGAGGTCGACCTCGCGCAACTCAACGTGGACCGTTGCCGCATCGTCGCGCCTTTCGACGGGCAGATCGATGAGGTGATGATCGAGTTGGGCGAACGGGTACAGATCGGCCGGGAACTTGTCTCCCTGTTGAATCCCGACCTGATCGAAGTGCCGATCGAACTGCCGGCTGCGGTGCGCCATCGAGTTCGGACGGGCGCACCATGCCGCCTCGCGGTGGACAGTACTGACGAGGTGGCGTGGAGCGGACGGGTGCAGCGCATTTCTCCTACCGCCAGCGAAACCACCCGCACGTTCAAGCTGTACGTGGAAGTGGACAATACCGAGCAGGCCCAGCGCCTGGTGCCCGGCTTCTTTGTGCGGGCGATCATTGACGGCCCGACGCTGGCGCACGTTTTGATCGTGCCTCGGGGCGCGATTCAGCAGGGCCGCGTCTTCGTTTACAACGATGGCACGGCCCACGAGCGTGACATACAAGTCGTGCGGCACCTGCTGGATCAAACGGTGGTGTCCGGACTGCAACCGGGAGAGATCGTTATTACCTCCAATCTGGACGCCTTGTACGGAGGGGCCGCCGTTCGTCTGGAAGGCAATCCCACGGGGCCGGAGACCCCCGCGGCGACCAAGGCCCAAAGCACGGGGCGGACTGAGCAACCATGACCTCGCTGCCCAAGTTTAGCGTGGACAATCCCGTCCTGGTGGGCGTGGTAATGCTGACCATCCTGGTCGGCGGTGTGTATAGCAGCCTCACCCTGGTTCGGGAGATGTTTCCCGAGACGACGCCGGACACGGTCGCGATCTCCACCGTCTACCCCGGGGCAACCCCTGACGAGGTCGAAAGAGGCATCTCCCTGAGGATTGAAGAGGCCGTCAAGGACATCCAGGACGTCGACAAGATCGAAACCCGCATCACTGAGGGGCTGAGCACCGTAATCCTTACCATGACCAGCGAGGCCAAGGACCTTGACCTGGTGGTCAACGATGTCAAGGCGGCGGTCGATGCCATCCCGCGCGACGAACTCCCCGAGGAGGCGGAAGAGACCCGCGTCGCCAAGTTCGAACCGCGGCTGCCGGTGATTTCGGTGGCACTCTTCGGCGACGCCGGCGAGGAGGCGCTCAAGACCGCCGGCCGACGCCTGCGCGACGATCTCCTATTGCTGCCCGGCATCAGCGATGTGGAACTCTCCGGCACGCGCAAAGCGGAACTGACCGTCGAGGTCGAGCCGGAAAAGCTCGTCGAGTATCGACTGTCGCTGGCCCAGGTGGCCGAGACGATTCGCCAGAGCAACCTCGACCTGCCCGCCGGCCAACTCAAGACCCCCGGGCAGAACGTGGCGGTTCGGACCCTGGGCGAAACCGATCAGATCGGGCCGATTGCCGACACCATCGTGAAGACAACCCCGACGGGAGAGATCGTTCGAGTCACCGATCTCGGTCGGGTAATCGATGGTTTCGAGGACACCGACGTCAAGGGGCGGTTTAACGGCAAGCCGTCCGTGGACGTGACCGTCTACAAGACGGCGGACCAGGACGCGATCGACATTGCCACCAAGGTCAAGGCTTTCGTGGCCGGCAAGCGTCGCGAGCCGATGGAGTGGAATTGGCTCGAACGGCTCAAGCGCCACCTGGGCATCGTATCCCCGGCCCAGGCCATCCACCAGCGGGCGTACAACGATCCCTACCCGTCTGGCGTCGAGGTTCAGTTGCACAGCGATCTGGCGCGCTTCATCGAGGGGCGCCTGGACCTGCTGGAGCGAAACGGGTCGTGGGGACTGTTGTTGGTGTTCTGCTCGCTGCTGCTCTTTCTCAACTGGCGGGTGGCGTTCTGGGTGATGATGGGGCTGGTGCTCTCCATCGCCGGTGGAATCATGATGATGCACCTATTGGGGGCAACCCTGAACCTCATCAGCATGTTCGGCCTCATCGTCGTGCTGGGCTTGATCGTCGAGGACGCCATTGTGGTGGGAGAGAATGTTTACACGCGCGTCGAGCGGGGTGAGGAGCCGAAACTAGCCGCGGTCAAGGGGACGGAGGAGGTCACCTGGCCGGTGCTCATCGCGGTGTTGACCACTATCGCGGCTTTTCTACCGCTGATGTTCATCGAGGGGCGGATCGGCGATTTCATGGGCGTTTTGCCTATGGTGGTCATGGGTGCGCTGGCGGTCTCTTTGGTGGAAGCGCTTTCCATCCTGCCGTCGCACTTGGCGGAGTGGCTCAAGCCGGTGCGTCGCGATCTGGGGGAGTCGGCCCCGCGGCACTGGCTGGCGAAGCGGATCATGCCGATTCGTCAGGCACAACGACGTTGGGTTCAGGAGGTCTTGGGTCGGCACTACGAACGGCTGCTGCGCCTGGCGGTGCGCTATCGGTACGTCACCGTAGCGGCGGCGATCAGCGCTTTGATCATATCCTATGGCTTCCTGGCCGGCGAGCGGGTGCCAATTGTCTTCATCCAGAAGATGGATTCCGAGACCCTGCTCGCCAATGTGGAGATGCCGGTGGGAACGCCGGTCGAGCAGACTCAGAGCGTTTTGGAGAAAATCGAAAACGCGGCGTTGGCTGTGCCGGAGGTGAAGACGGTCTACGGGCTGGTGGGCGCCCAGGTGAATATGAGGGAAGTGAGCCTGAGCACGCGGTCTCACCTGGGGCAGGCGATTATCGAACTGGTGCTCATCGAAGATCGCGACAAGAGCAGCGACCAGATCACCGCCGAGCTGCGCGAGCGCACCCGCGACATCCCCGGGGTCAACTCGCTCACTTACGGCGCGATCCACGGTGGGCCGGGTGGAAGCGAGATCGAAATTGAAGTGACCGGTGAGCGTCTGGATGACTTGCTGGTGGCGGCGGAGGCGCTCAAGTCCAGGCTGGCCACGTTCGGTGGCGTGTTTGACATCACCGACGACTTCGAGGAAGGCCGGCGCGAGCTGCAGATCGCTTTGCTCGATTCCGCTCGGCCGCTGGGGCTGACCACCCGCGCGCTGGCGACCGAGATACGTGGCGCGTTTTACGGTCTGGAAGCCCGCACCCTCCAGCGCGACCGCGAGGATGTGGACATCCGCGTGCGCTTCCCCGAGCACCGCCGCCGCCACGTTTACGAATTGGAGAACATGCGCATCGCGACGCCGAACGGCGCCATGGGCCCCTTTTCCGAGGTCGCCCGGTTGGAGGAAGGTCGTGGTTACACCGCGGTTCGCCGGGTGGATCAACGCCGGGCCGTTGTCGTCGCCGCCGACGTGGATCAGGCCCGGGGCAATGCCGAGAAGATCAGCGCCGCCCTGGCCGGTCCGATCGCGGAGCTGGAGCGTCAGTTTCCGGGCGTGAGGATCGGCTTCGCGGGCAATAGGCGAGAGTTGACCAAATCGCTCAGTTCTCTAAACCGCGACTTCCTTATCGCCGTGCTGCTGATTTTTGTCATGCTGGCCGGCTTGTTCAAGAGCTACACACAACCGCTGGTCGTGCTGACCGCCGTTCCGTTCGGCATAATCGGCGCGGTGGCCGGGCACTTCATCATGGGCTACCCCCTAACGATTCTGTCGATGATCGGCCTGGTCGCTCTGACCGGCATCGTGGTCAACGATGCGCTAATTCTGGTGGACTTCATCAATAAGGAGGTCGCGGCGGGCCGGCCGGTGTTCGAGGCCGTCATCAACGGCGGACGCCGCCGAATGCGACCGATCCTGCTTACCTCGATGACCACCATCCTGGGCTTGGCCCCGCTGATGGTGGAGCAGTCTCTGCAAGCCAGGTTTCTCATTCCCATGGCCATCTCCATCACCTTCGGATTGGCGTTCGCTACCGTGCTGACTTTGGTGGTGGTGCCGTGCTTCTACGTGATCCGCCACGACGCCCACGCCCTCGCCGCTCGCATCTGGCACGGTCCAAATACGGCGTTGTTGATGGACGGTGCTGGTGTCCCGGACGCTGCCTCTCGTTCAATACGGAGCGAGTGAGGAGCAGTGCGGGGACATGCTACTAAGCGCCTATCGACAGGTGAGGTGGAGGCGCGTACAATGACAAAGAGCCGTGGAGTGCCACGGGGAGCCCAGAAACTGGATCGGAAGACATGCCAAGAGTGAAATGTTACAATTGTAAGAAGGTCTGGGAACTTGGCCAGGCTGCAACCAATCGATGTCCTGGTTGCGGAGGGATAGTCGAGATCTATTACGATCAAGCACGAGCTAACGCGGTCGTCGAGATCTACAACGATCAAACTCCGCCATTGGTGCAGCCGGCTGGTGTCTTGCCGCTCATAGATATCAACGGGTTCGCAGTATCATTCCCGGACCAGAGACGTCTCGCCGATGTCGCCGAGCGACTGCTGGACGTCGATTCCCAGTGAAGGAAACACGGCTGATATTCTGCGATAGTTCCACATTGAAAGACTGGGTCGATTACTATGTTGCCTGCAAGTTGCAACGTGTGCTGGCAGAGAAATCGAAAGCCAGAATCGAGACCACGGTTCAGTATGTGAGGCACCTCCAGGAGAAGGGGATGAAGATCTCCTGCACTGCGGCGGCTGCCTGTCACGCGATTACGGAATTGTATAAAGGGGATCCGCCCTTCTCCGGTGCTACGGAGGGTTTCCTGCTCAAGAAATCCTTCGCTCGTGAAGCCGCGGATATCCTGCGTAGGTCAGTTCACCTTCTGGCGCCGGGGTTACCACAGTTTGAGACCGCGACACGACTTTGGCTTACGTACTGTATTAAGGGAGTGAAGGAGGCGGGGGCCGGCTTTGGGGACTACCTCGATGCCGCGCTGATTATATGCCCCGTGGAGGGCACGGTGGTGCCGCACGTCGTGGTTGCGCATGTGCACCTCAAGTACATCCTTGAGAAGCACGACTGTATCGCTACTGTGTCTCTCGTGTGATCGGCACGGCCGAGCATCCCACCTTGGGTTTTGATAGTAGCCTGCTACACGCGGCCAACACGTAATCGAATGTGAACGCGGCGCGATGACGGGGAAGCTTCAACTGGAGCGCATCACTGACGGGCTTACTACCCGACGTGTCGGGCGGCGGATCGAAGTCCACGAAACGGTGGTTAGCACTAACGAGGTGGCCTGGACGCAGGTGGCGGAGCAGAGCGCTGGTGATGGACTGGTCGTTTTCGCGGAGTACCAGTCGGCAGGGCGCGGGCGGCTGGGACGTTCATGGGGCTCGCCGCGCGGGGCGAGTGTGCTGATGAGCCTAGTGCTCGTCGATCTCGAAGGCGAAATAGGTGGTGATGCCCTCGCCCTGCTGGCGGCGGTGGCGGCGGTGGATGCCGTCGATACCGCCACCACAATGACACCCGAGATCAAGTGGCCTAACGATCTGATGATCAATGGTCGCAAACTCGGCGGTATTCTGGTGGAATGCCATCGGGCTCCGTCCCCCACCCTGAGTCGGGCGGGCGCCCGACAACAGGATGGGCCACCCAGCGTGTACGTAGTCGGCATCGGGATCAACTGCCTGCAGCATCGCAATCACTTTCCTCCGGAATTGAGAGCGTCCGCGACCTCGCTCGATTTGGAGAGCCCGCATCCGGTCGATCGCACCGAGGTGGCCAGGAATCTGCTGATAGAGTTGGATCGCTGGTTAGCCGAACCATCACGCTGGGATGCCCGCGTTCTGCGGGACGAATGGGTCCGGCGGGCGCTGCCGCTGGGGCGGCGGATTCGCTTGCGGCAGGTCGGTGAGGAGTTCTCCGGGCACGTCGTGGATGTCGATCCGGCGGCCGGGCTCGTGGTGCAACTGGATCGGGGCGGGCGAAGACTATTCGACGCAGCGAGCACTTCCGTGGTTGACTGAGAACCCGGACCATGCGTGACCGTGTCCGGACACTCCTGAAGCGACTAGACCCGGGTGATTGGGCCGCCTTCTGTGTGGGCTCGGGCGGTGGGTTTCTCGCCTTTGGGCTGCTCGAACATTTCTTTCGGTTGTTCGACCCGACGCCGGCCACTTGGCAAATGGTCCTGGGGGCATCCTTCGTCGCGGTTTCAGCGGGGCTTTGGGTTCCCCATCACTTGGCGGCGTGGCTCGCCACGCAGACGTGGCGACGGATACGCGGGCGGAGTTCTGCGCCCCTTGCGTATTCCTCGTTCCTGTCCACCCGGAAGGATCGCCCGCTGCACCGGGTGGTGTTGGCTGGACTGGCCCTGTTGTGTGGGGGCACGTCGATCCTATCGCCGGGCTTCTTTCGACTGGCACAGCAAACCCACGGCTTCCTCCTACAGGAGTTCTTATGGGGACCGTTGCTGCTGGTGGTTGTCGAATGCGCCCTGGTCATCATGGTGGCCCTGTTTGTGTTCGTGCCCGTCGGGCTGACCTGGGGTTGCGTTCATCATCTGTTGTGCCCGGTGGGAGGTTGGCGCGTCCGCCCGCTGGCCGGGGTGTCGACGGGACTTGCAGTTGCCGGGTGCGTGGCCTCCTTCAGCCTTTACAGAGACCACGGGCTGAATCCTGACCTGTTCCTGTTGGTGGGGTCGCTGCCGTTCTTTTTGTTGGCGATTCTGTCGGCACGGCTTTCACCGGGACCGGACCGGGCGACCCCGGAGGTAGACTGCGATGTCAACGGCCCGATTCCGCACATCCGCGATCGCTGGCCGGTACTGATCCGGGTGGCGGTTATTGTGGCGTTCGCCTGCGCGGTTCTGTCGGTCGGCATCTGGTGGCGGGTGTTCCGGATCCTGGCCGCGGAGACGTGCCACGTAGGTGCCGCGGCGTTAACGACCTGGAGCCTGGGGTTCGCGGTCGGGGTGGCAGCCGGATGCGCCCTGTCAGGTCGACGAACGCACTCGATCGGAGCCCTGGGTTTGGCGTGCGTTTTGGCGGGAGCGGGAACCGCGCTCTCGGCGGGACTCTTGGGTTTGCTGGGTATCCGGGCTCATCAATTGGCCGGCTACCCTGGCGGGGCCTATCTGCTGTCAGCCGCAGTCGTGGGGCTTTCCGCATTCGGCGCGGGCCACGCGGTGACCTACGGCGGTTATGCGGCCCTGACGAGAGTGGGTCACCGCAGTGAGGTGGGCTCGGCGCTCTTGTCGCGCTTGATGCTTGCGGGTGCCGGCGTCATCGCGTTCGTGCTAACTCCGTTGGTTCTGGCTGTCGGCACCTACGCGGCGCTGGTGGCGGTGAGCCTGGGTCTGGTCGGCGTAGGGGGGGCATTGATCATTCACGAGCCGACTTACCTGCGCAAGACCCGTCGCCTGCGCCTGGCGGCGGTCTTCGGGTCCATTGCGCTTATGTCCTGGGCGCTACCGTACGCAGGTGGCGAGTGGCTGGTCACCCGCCCCTGGAAGCGCCTCTGTCTGGAGGAGAACGCGTGGCTCACCAAATCGATTTGGGCCGTGAAAGGTGACATTCGAACTGTCTCCGAACCGGCCGGTCGCCATCTGGAACCGGTGGCGCTGCCCTTTGCCCCGGTTTCCGGAGGCGTACGCGGCTTGGTGGATTGGGGGGCGGTGCCCGGATCGCCGCGGGTGGCCTTGCTGGGCACCGGCGTGCAGCCGGTGGCGCGCGCGATCGCTGCTGGGGGACTGTGCTATGATCGCCTGCTCTTCGATCCGAGCATGTTGGTACGCGCCCGGCCGGACTCTGCGAGAAGGTGTTACGCGGTAGGGATTGGACGTGAACCGGCGACGCGGTTTCTGAGACGAACCGCGCAGCGTTATGACGCGATTGTGATCGGCATGGGGGACCTGCCCCGTGCCGCCTGGACGCCGTCACGGCGCGCCGCCCTGCTGGAGCGGGCGTTGAACTGCCTGAGGATGGACGGCCTGGTGCTCCTGGTGGTGCCGATCGGGCAGATGCCGCAGTCGGAGCTGCTCAGTTGTCTGGAGGCCTTGCGGATGGTCGGCTGCACGGACTTTACCTGGTCGTCAACCTCCTGCGGGTCCCAGGTGACTTTGTGGCTGGCGTTCGGCAAGACTGCCCAGTGGCGCTCGCGTTGGCGGAATTGGATGCCGTGGGTGAACCACAATTCCGCCGACCTTATCGTCCCGTTGACCGGGAAACCTCCCTCAAATCCGATTGCCTCGCGAAGGTTAGGTCCGAAAAAAACGTAGTGAACGCCCCGCTACGCGCTGGGAAACTGAACCCACCTCGTCACTCAACTGACACCGGAGCGTGTCCGATATGCAATATGAGCGTAATGCCCCACGTGGGGTATTCGTAGGTGAACATGTGCTGCCGGTGAGCGCGGGAACGCTACAGGCAGTAGCATTACAGGCGGTTGGGTTATGGTGGAGGACCTATGATGTTGTACAAGCGAGCCTCTCGCGCGTTCACGTTGGTCGAGGTCTTGATCGTGGTGATCATACTTGGAATCCTGGCGGCGGTGGTGGTACCGCAGTTTTCCGATGCCAGCAGCGATGCCAAGCTGAGCGCCTTGCAGACCAACTTGCAGAGTATCCGCAGCCAGTTGCAGTTGTACAAGATACAGCACAACGACACTTGGCCAACCTTGGCTAGCTTCACTGCACAAATGACCGCGGGTACCAAGGCGGACGGGACCGCCGGCACCGTTTACGGCCCCTATCTACTGAGTATTCCCAACAACCCCTTTACGGACACCAACACGGTAACCAAGGGGGCGAACGACTCCAGCGCCTGGTATTACGACGATTCCACGGGGGAGTTTCGAGCGAACGATACGGCCCATACCGGGCTGTGATGACCGTTGTGCATCGACAAGGAGGTTGATCATGTCCGTCACCCCTAACTCTCCCCGCAAACGAATCGTGCGGGTGCTCATCGCCGGGATTCTTACGGCGACCTGCGTTCGGGTGTGGCTCGGGCCGAACGAACTGCTGCCCCGGGCACTGGCCCAGATCCCCGACAGCGGTCTGCAGCGCAAGCAAACGCTCGACGAGATCCGGCGTACCAACCGCTTGCTGGAGCAGATCCAGCACACTCTGCAGACCCAGACGATTAAGGTGCGCGTGGAGGGTACCGATAAGACCAAAGACACGAAGGCCGTACCCCGTGCCAAGAAGCCCTAGGGGCGGTGCGGGTTCGTGATTACTGACGATCGGGCGGATGGTAGCCCTGTATCAGATACGGCGCCGCTTCCGCGCCGAAGGAGCGGCCCCCCGGGGTAAAGGGCACCCAGGGTTCTTGGGAGCCCGGAAAGGTCGGCGTCTCTGGTGGTGTTGTTCCGGAACAAAGCGGGTCCGATAGCGATCGACCTCGGTTCGCACGCCCTGCGGGTGATGCAACTCGGGAGTCACGAGGGCCGGACCAGGGTCGTCGCCGCGGCATGTCACGTCTACCCGCCGGGCGAGCGCGAGAGTCCGCCCGCGCGCAGCCAGACCATTGAAGCATTGCGGGGCATCTTGCGCGAAAAGAAGTTTACCGGTCGGAAAACGATCAGCGCCCTGCACCAGCAGGACCTGCTGGTCAAAAGCCTCCGCTTACCTGAAATGCCCGAAGCGGAACTGGCATCGGCCATCAGGTTCGAGGCCATCGAGCGCATCCCGGGTTTGGACGACGACGCCGAGATTCGTTTCATTCCCGCCGGGCCCGTGGCGGGCGGAACCCAGGCCCAACTAGAAGTGATTGTGCTAGCGGCACCAGCGACCGCCGTACGCCGACATCTGGAGTTGCTGCGCGAGTTGGGTTTGGAATCGGAGGGGATCGACGCGCTCCCCTGCGCGGTGTTTCGTCCGTTCGAGAGTTATCTCCGCCGGACGGAAGACCGCGAGCAGATCAACGTGTTCGTGGACATGGGCTGGTCCGGTACGCAAATCACCGTCACCCGCGGAGACCGAATCGCGTTCACCAAGTCCTTTTCGGGGGGTGGGGCACAGTTTGACCAACTGGTGGCGGACAGTCTGTCCGTGGATCTCGCAAGAGCCGGCGAGTTGCGCCGATCTCGGCGCGCCGGGACCGCGGGACACTGCGACGGTCACGAACCCACCACGCTGGTCGATCGTGCCACAGTTGAGGCGATGGAGGCGGCGGTACGTACGGGGCTGGAGCAGTTGGGCAAGGAGATCAGCCTGTGCCTGCGATACTACGCAGTAACGTTTCGCGGCCAGCGCCCGGACACCATCACCTGTGTGGGTGGCGAAGCCCTGAACACGCACCATCTCGAATACCTCTCGGAGGTCGCCGGGTTGCCCTGCCGCGTGGGGTTTCCACTCCGCAACGTGGCATGTGACGGTGCCTTTGCGAAGGGCGAGGAGCACGAGTCGATGGCGGATTGGACAACCGTGGTCGGCTTGGCTTTGAAGCCGGCACAACATCCCGCGGAGAGAGTCGGGCGATGAGGGAGATCGACTTCATACCGGACTGGTATTGCGCGAGCCGCAGGCGCAAGCGCGACCTGATGATCCGTGGAACGCTCCTGGGGATCTTTGCGTTGGCTTTGCTAATTGTCTCTGCGGGGCGTTACGCGCAAACGGCCATCGCCCGGGAAAATCTGGCCCAGTTGCAGGTCGGTTTCGAGAGTCAGGCAGAGATGATCCAGACTCTCACCGAATTGGAGTTGCGCCTGGACGAGTTGCGGGCCAAGCGGCGACTCCTATCCGACGGCGCCGGCGGGGCCCCGCTGCACGGCGTGGTCGCGGAACTCTCGCACCTGATGCCCAAGGCCATGGTGTTGACCCAGCTCCACATCGTTCGACAGCGACGCGTGCCCGATTCCGACCCACTCGAAAGCGAAGCGTCGGCAGATGCCAAACCAGCGCACGAGGATGGTGACGGAAAGCTTTTGGTGATGGGGTGGGCCGCTTCGGATGTCAACGTGGGCAGCTTGATGACCAACATCGCCCGGTCGCCAGTGTTCGGCGACCCCAAGTTGTGCTATTCCAAGCCGGTGGTGGTGAACGACCGAGAGGCTCGAGAGTTCCGGTTGACCAGCCGGTTGCCACAGTTTGAGTAGGACCGATGGCGAACCGACGGGACAGTTGCATTCTGCTGATTATCGCGGTGGGGATCACCGCGGGGTTTTACTTTCTGCTTTTCGCACCTCAGCAGCGCAAACTGTCCGGATTGCGTGCTTCCATCGAGGCTCTGGAAGAACAACTGGACCGCCAGACCCTCGACCTTGCGGAACTACCCGAAGTCGAGGCGCAGTTGCGACGGATCAACGAATTGCTGGCCGACTATCGCACGCGCATCCCGGAGACCGCCGAAGTGGGTAACTTCGTCGAGGAAGTGTCCGCCATTGCGGAACGCTTGGGACTGCGGCACCGGAACGTCGTGCCGCTGGCGCCGGAGAGGTATGGGGCGGTGACGGCCTTGCCGATCCGGATCAGCTTCGAGGCCCGCTTCCCGGCGATGTTCGATTTCCTTCGGGAAATCGAGAGTCTGCCGCGGGTCGCGCGGGTGACCGGACTTGTAGTCGAACGCGCCGAAGCTGAGGAACAAGCTGACGAACAACCTGTGGATTACGTAGAAGGCGAATTCATAACCGAATTGACTATGCAGGTTTTTTACGGGGCGACCTGAGCGGGATTACGCAGTGAGTGGGACGTACGGGTGGACAACTCTGGCCGCAACGCTCAAGGCTTCGCCGGGCAAGACCGGGTTGCTCGGCTTACTCGCCGTGGTGTTGCTGGTGCTCGTGGGGCGGCAGGTGTTGAGCGGTCCCCGCACGGCGGGCGCGGCGGTGCTGCCCGGGGACTTCGTAGATACGGCGTTGATCTCGGAGTCGACCACCGGGCCGGTGCCGGTGCACAAGCCACGGCTCCCACTACCCGAGCTGCCAGCCAGACCGGCGCGCGACCTCTTCGACACGGACTGGTCGCTCTTTGCACCGGCATCGCGGGCGAACACTACGGTGCGCTCGTTAGAAGACGAAGGCACGGCGGAGAACACGCCCGTTCCGACCCTAAAACTGACCCTGACGGTATCCGCCGACGGTGGGGAACCGTATGCGGTGATTGACGATAAGTTGGTTCGGATCGGCGATGCGATCGGCGAGTTCGTCGTCGAATCCATCGTCCCCGGCCAAGTGATACTGTCCGCCAACGGACGGGAGCGTATCGCGCTGCGCATAAACTGAACTCCGAGCCCTCCCCCATCCCTTACTGCGCAAGGGATGGGGCACCCCGCTGCCCCCCGGTGAGACCGGAGACGCAAAGGAGAGCAACCGATGGCCACTACACCTCGGTGCAACAAACGGATTTGTTTCTGGGCGACCGCTGCGCTGGTCCTCCTGGCCCACGGCTCGCCGGGAGTGGACGGACTGGTTCTGGCCAGGGGCAACAACGGGGCGGTACAAGTCAACGCCGCGCTGCCTCCGGAGAGCCCCATGGGTGATGAGCCCGTGGCCGCAACGATGCCGGACGATGCCCAAGAGGACGACGCGACACCGCTGCCGGATGCTGGTCGGGGGACCGATTTCATTGCGGTGTCCAAGGCCGGCACCGTGGAGATGCACGTCGCCGACTTGCCCCTGTCGACCGTGCTGGAGATTCTCGCCGAGCAAAGTCGGCGCAACATCGTGGCGACCCCGAGCGTTGCCGGTACAGTCACCGCCCATTTGTACAACGTTACCTTCGAGGAAGCCCTGGACGCGGTGCTGGTGGCCAACCAGGCGGGCTACCGCGAGCTGGGCAACTTCATCTACGTGTACACCAACGAGGAGCTCGCCGAGATCATCGCCGCGGAGACGCCGCCGGTGACCCGCGTGTTTTCACTCTGCTACATTGCGGCAAAGGACGCCTTGGCCGCCATCACCCCGATGCTCAGCGACGTGGGCACGGCGGTGGCCAGCCCGGAGCCGGAGACGGGGCTGGGCACTGACGCCGAGCAGGGCGGCGGCGACAACATGGCGCATCAAGACTACGTGGTCGTGAGAGATCGGCCCGACGCGCTGGAACGGATCAGCCGGACGTTGCGCGAACTCGACGTGCGCCCCATGCAAGTATTGGTCGAAACAACGATCCTGGCCGCGACGCTGAACGATGAAAACGCACTGGGACTGGACTTTTCGATCGTGGGCGGGGTTGATCTGGAGTTGCTGGGGTCGACCTCCACCGCAGTGCAAAACCTGAACATCGGACCGTTGCCCACCGACCGGTTCGAAAAGTTCAACTCCAACGTAACCACGGATTTCACGGGCGTTGTACCCGCCGGGGGAATGACCGTCGGGGTGATTAAGGATCACGTCGGGGTGTTCGTGCGGGCGCTGGAGTCGATAACGGACACGGAGGTGCTGGCCAATCCGAAGATCCTCGCCCTGAACAAGCAGCGAGCCCATGTGATCGTCGGGCGCCGCGACGGGTACCTGACCACCACAGTTACGGAAACGCAGGCCATTCAGACTGTCGAATTTCTGGAGACCGGCACGCAGTTGGTCTTCCGCCCGTTCATCGGGGACGACGGGTTCGTGCGGATGGAACTGCACCCTGAGGACAGCGCGGGAACGGTGGTTAATGGGCTGCCCTCTGAACGAACCACCGAGGTCACCACCAACGTCATCGTGCAGGATGGGCAGACCATCTTGATCGGCGGTCTGTTTCGTGAGGTGAATCAGGAGGGGCGAAACCAGATCCCCCTACTGGGCGACATCCCCATCTTGGGTACGGTCTTCCAGGGGCGCAGCGACCTCACCGAACGCCAGGAGGTCATCATCCTGCTGACCGTCCATATCGTTAAAGACCATGACGCCTACGCCCGCGCCGGCGAGAAAGTGCGCCAGGACATGGAGCGCATGCGCGTGGGCCTCCGCCGACACATGATGTGGAACGGACGCGAACGTCTGGCCCAGGCATACTACCGCAAGGCCCTCGAACATTTCGCCAACGGCGATGTGAACAAAGCCCTTTGGGACGTGCGTATGGCCTTGTACAACTATCCGCGATTCATCTCCGCCATCGAATTGAAAGAGGAGATTCTGGGCAGCCGCCACTGGGACGACGAGGGCACGCTCACGCGCGAGTTCATCCACCAAGTCATCATGGAGGAGCAAGGGACCCGTCAGCCGAATTACCAACGGCCCGCGCGGCCGTTCGTCAGCCCGCCCTCGACACCCGGCGGCGAGGGCCCGTCCACGCTGCACGGTCCCCGGGGCTGCGAGGAAGGAGGGTCGAACGATGCACGATGAACGACAACGAGCCAGCCGCGACCGTAGGGGAGCGGAATTCGTACGGCGCCTTGTGAGACTCATTCCGGTCGGGCTGCTGCTCGTGTTACCGGCAGTCGGTTGCACCACCCATGCGCAACGCCGCGTGCAGGCGGAGCAGCATTGGAAGCAGGTGCGCGCGGACATGAAATACCAGTTGGCCAAACAGCAGTTTGAGCGTGGGCAGATTGAGGCCGCCGTGGACACGGTCAACGAGGCGCTCGCCATCGACAGTACCTCCGCGGCCCCGTTCCTGCTGTTGGCCTATTGCCACCTGGAGCAGGGGAAGCTCGCTTCCGCCCGGCAGGCCGTCGCCCAGGCCCGGCACCGCGCCCCGGCAAGCGGCGAAGTCGAGTACACCTTGGGGATAATCGCCGAGCGCACCGATCAGATGGAACGTGCCTTGGAGCACTACCGCCGGGCCCGAGCGCAGGACGAAGACGTCGTGGACTACCTGGTCGCTGAAGCGGAGTGCCTGGGGGCCTTGGGGTATCCGGAAGAGGCCTTGGCGCTGGTGTCCGAAAACACCGACGGCTTCGATTCCGACGGGACGTTGGAGATGCTGTGCGCGCAGCTCCACCTGCTCATCGGCGATCGTGAGACGGCCATCCACGACCTCCGACTGGCAATGGAGCGAAGCGGATGCGGGGCGGCGTTGGGGGAAGGCCCGGGCGGGTGTGACTTGCTCATCGAGCAGTACGGACGCTTACTGTCCCAGACCGGGCGGTACGTAGAGGCGGTGGGACTGCTGCGCCCCTACGTCGAGGCCCGCGAAGAAGTGCCGGCGTCAGTAGTGACCGCACTGTGCACCGGGTATCTGGCGACTAACCGGCCCGAGCCGGCCAGGCGCCTGCTGCGCGACGAGCTGCGCCGCCACCCCGACAACGCGCAGGGTTGGATGCTGCTCGTGCGGGCCGCCGCGGCGACGGGCGACTGGATGACCGCCCGCCGGGGTACGGATCAGCTCGAACGCCTGGCGCCCCACGGCGCCCAGGCGCATCTGCTCCGCGGCTTCGTTTGTTGGAAGCAGGACGACCTGCTACAGGCTCAGGAGGCGCTGCAACGGGCGCTGCACATCGATCCCGGCGACGCCCTGGCCCACCGCCTGATCGCCCGGGTCCTGGAAGACCTCGACCGCCGCGGGGTGCCCCATCCCTTGCGCAGCGAGGGGTGGGACAGGGCCGCCGAAGAGCACTACCGCCGGGCATTGCAGATCGATCCCTCTTTGACACGCGGGGAGTCATGATCGCGGAGGAAGACTGCTGTGAGCACGACTGCCGCCGAAAAGGATAACGTGTGCGTGTTGGCCATCGACGGCGAGTTGACCGACGCCAACGTGAAGGAGTTTCGCGACCTGGTCGAGCAGTCGTTCGCACGGGACGGTCGCGACTTCGTGATCGACTTTGCCGAGGCAACCGTCATCGACAGTGCGGGGCTGGAAGCACTGACCTGGCTCAAGCGGGAGTGTGACGAGCGCCTCGGTTTGATGAAGGTGTGCAACCTTCCGGACGCGCTCAAGAAGATTCTCGAAATGACCAGGTTGCACCGTCAGTTCGAGCAATGCGAGTTTGTGGACGAGGCCCTTGAAAGCTTCGCGTAGTGCGTCGTCATGAGCCAGGCCGCCACAACCAGACGTCCCAAGCCGATTGGTGAAGTCCTCGTCGACCAGAAGCTTCTCACGCGCGAAGAGATCACCAAGGCCCTGGAGGTACAGAAGCGTAGCGGCAACCGAAAACTGCTGGGTGAGGTTATCGTCGAACTGGGTTACTGCACCGAAGCCCAAGTGGTAGAGGCCCTGGCCGACGCCTATTCCGTCCCCTTCGCCCGCATCGCTCCGAACCTGGTCGATCCGAAGATCATCAAGGCCCTGCCTCGGGAGTTCATCGAGGCCAATGCGGTTCTGCCGCTCTTTCGGGTGGACAACGTGCTCACCGTAGCCGTTACCGAGCCTTCCAACGTCTTTCTGGTCGAAGAGATCGCCCAGTTGGCCGGCTGTACGGTACAGATCGTCGCGGCGGTAAAGTCCGACATCGAAGACACGCTGGAGATGTATCAGCCCGAGGCGGACGGGTTCGTGATCGAAGACATTCTCAAGGACCATGACGCCGCCCCGCGCGGCGGAGACGATCCCACCGGCGTCGTCGATCCGACGAACGTGGAATCGATGAACGACGAGTCCCCCGTGGTCCAACTGGTGAACCACCTGATCTTCTCCGCGGTCCGCGAAGGCGCCAGCGACATCCATATCGAGCCGGACGACAAGACGCTGCGCGTACGTTACCGCATCGACGGGACCCTGGTCGAGAAGCTCAAGCCCCCCTATCAGATGCAACCGGCGATCGTATCGCGGATCAAAATCATGGCCGGGCTGGACATCTCCGAGCGCCGCCTCCCGCAGGACGGGGCGATTAGCGTGACCGTCGAGGGCAACCGCGTCGATCTGCGCGTGTCCACCTTGCCCAACAAGTTCGGCGAAAAGGTGGTCATCCGGGTAATCGACACGCGCAACGCGCTGGTGAGCCTGGAGGGTTTAGGTCTGTCGAAGTCCCTATACGATGCGTTCGTCCACGAGATACGCAAACCCCACGGTATCATTCTGGTTACCGGACCCACCGGCAGCGGCAAGAGCACGACCCTCTACGCGGTGCTGAACGAGATCAGCAATCCGACAATCAACATCTGCACCGTCGAGGACCCGGTCGAGTTCCAGATTCCGGGCGTGAACCAGTTTCAGGTTCACGAGAAGATCGGCCTGAGCTTCGCCAATGTATTGCGCTCGCTGCTGCGCCAGGATCCGGACGTAATCATGCTCGGCGAGATTCGTGATCCCGAGACGGCCCGGATCGCCGTGCAGGCCGCTCTGACCGGGCACCTGGTGCTCTCCACTCTGCACACTAACGACTCGCCCAGCGCGGTGACGCGCTTGCACAACCTGCAGGTGGAGTCTTACCTGATCAGCGCGTCCCTGGTGGCCATACTGGCCCAGCGCCTGGTACGCACGATCTGTCCCAACTGCAAACGACAGGCGGAGCCCTCGACCAGCATGTTGCGCAGCGCCGAGCGCCTGGGCCTGCCGCTGGACACGGTCTTCGAGGGCCGCGGTTGCTCACAGTGTAACCAGACTGGTATGAAAGGCCGGGGCGGCATCTACGAACTGCTGGTGCCCGACGATGAGCTGCGCGATGCCATCGCCTCCGGTGCGCCGCTGGGCACCATCCGCAACAAGGCCGAAGCCACGGGAATGAAGACGCTCTTGGAGGCGGGCTTCGAGAAAGTGCGCGAAGGGGTTACC
>JAUWNF010000591.1 GCA_030612785.1 Phycisphaerales bacterium | reverse complement strand
CGGAAGCGCGCAACCGGTCGGCCGCTTGCTCCGCATCGGATTCGAGCAGGCCGAGTCCGTCGTCGAAGTCGGTCAGCGCCTTTTCGAGAAGCGCCACCCGCTTATGCCGGCCGAGAGGCTCAGGGGCCTCGGCAAACGCGGCCCCAGCAGACAGAGTCAGCGCTGCGACAACCACGAGTGCCAGCACTTGGCGAAGCCAACAGCCCGTGGGTGGCACGGACAAGGATCGCTCCGAGGAGTTTCCGGACCGGCCGAGGTTATCAGGCGGTCCTTGTCCGTGTTCGGCGGCCCGCTGGTTGGCGCCCCCCCACGGACAAGCTTCCGGTTCGCCGCCCGGAGACAGCCTTTGCTCTCCAACGTACCGTGCCACCGGACGTCCCCCAGCCAGCACGCTTGTCCGTGCCACCCTCGGGATCGGGCCAGATACGTACCCGACCGACGGCCGGCGGGGACGCCGGCCGCTACAAACCGCACGAAACACTCTGACCAGAAACGCCACTAGGACCGCTCTCTTTCCAGCTCGCCGATGCAGTGCCGCGCGCGCGAGGCCAGCGCCTCGCCGCCTTCAGAACTCGAACCGGCATATTGCAGGCTTTCGCACTCCGCCAACAGCGCGTCCACGGAACGAATTTTCTGCTCGGCGACACCGCAACGGCGGAGGCGCTCGAGTGCTTCACCGCGGGTGAGACTACTCGACGGCAGCCCGTAGCGGTTCGCCACGTACTGTGTCACCGCGGCGAGAACGACGGCGGCCTCTTCCCGAGGGTCGTTGGCTCGTTCCCTTGCGATTGCGGCTTGTTGAAGCGTGCGTAATGCCGTGCGCTTGGCGGCGCGGCGAGTGGCGTAGGCCACGTCGTGCTTGAGACGCTTGCGCCGCCGCCGCACCAGCATGGTGAGAAAGAACACTGCGGGCGGCGAGGCGATCCAGGCAACCGCTTCGGTGCCGGGAGCAAAACCCTGCTGCGCCAGCAGGTCGTCCATGTCGGTATAGTTGGCCAGAATGCCCTCCCCCTGGCGCGTGAGCCGGGTGGAGACGCGCGGGCCGGTTTCGGATTCCACGATCGTGCTGACCGCCAGGCCCTCCGAGGCCGCTACCCGAATGGGAATCGGATCGCTGTAGAGCGTGACGAACTCTTCGGATTCGGTATCGAAGTAGGTGAACGGGACCGCGGGGATGAGTTCAACGGTGTCGTTTCGGGCCCGGACCGTCTGGGTGAACGTTTTGACGTTCCCCCGGACCTCGCCGGCCAGCATTTCGTCCGGAATCTTGAACTGCGCGCCCAACTGCTCGACTTCGTCCAAGCGAGGCGGTTGGAGCAAGGCCAGCCGACCACCCCCGCGTAGCGCCATGGTCAGCGTGATGGGATCGCCGACGTGGACTTCGGTGGGCTTAGCGGTCACGCTGAACTGGTAGCGCCCGACCGCGCCGTTGTACCACCGCGGTCGCCCTTCGGTGGGCACGGGCTTGATAGTGATGGGGTCGACCTCGGCCTGGGTGCTGATCGGCCGCTCGCGCGTGACCCGGGCCTCGCTGAAAAAGAACGTCCGGCCACGGTCGATCCGTAGCGGGTATTGCACGATGATGTTGACGTCGAGCAGGTCGAGTCGGCCGGCCTTCTCCGGCCATACCGTGCGTTGAAGGTAATAGATGTAATAGTCCTGCTCGACGCCGTCGGCGTCCGCCCGACGACCGCGGCGAACCGGCAGCCTCCGCAAGTTCTGGAGCAGCTCACCAAACGGTCCCCACGAACTGTTGCGAAAGTCGAGGCAGTTCTGCATGTCGATGGTGGTGCCGAAGTTGTACCGCCGATCGATGAAGGGCTTGATCCAAATCTCCAGAGTAAGATCGAGTGACTCGCCGAGGTAGATCGACTCGCGATTGCCGTGCACCTCGACGAAGAGCAGGTCTTTGCTTTCCGCCTTGGTGACGTTGAGCGTCTTGGGATTGGTCTGGCGCGTCTCGCCGGCGATCACGATCTCGATGGGGGGAATGACCAATTTGCCGGCCCGGCGGGGGATGATCTGGTACTGATGAGTGACGCTTTGGATCGTGCGGAAGTTGATGATATGTGTCTGTTGGGAGGTGCCGACGTTGCGCACTTCCGCGCCGTCAATCTCGGGGATGACCGGCGGCTCGTGCTCCGGCTCGTTGCTGATTTGGATCGCGAGGTTTATGGGGGCGCCCACGAAATAGGGCCCCGGGGAGATGGAGAACTCCACCTCTGCGGAGGCAACGGACGCCATCAGCAAGACAACCGCAACGGCTAGTGCTCCGTTACCGGTGATGCGACGGATCACCGATGCATGGGTGGCCCGCCTCTTACGGGTGGCCCATCTCTTCAGAGGTGGGGAACACGAATGACGGGTGGCCCACCTCTTCAGAGGTGGGGAACACGAATGGTTTGCCGGCTTGTGTCCCCCACGGCTAAAGCCATGGGCCACCCAACCATCAGTACACGCGTCACGGAGCCCTAGTCTGCCTCTACGCATGGGACTGACTACCAATCCTTCGCCACCTTGGCGCGACCGATCCGCCGACGCCGGGCCTGCTCGTCACGACGTTGTTGTTCCTTGTCGCGAACCGCCTGAAGCAGCCGGCGGGCTTCCTCTTCGGTCAGTTGCCGCTCTTCCTGCTCGCCGGCGGGTGGTTCGCTTTGTTCCTGCCGAGTCTGTTGCTCGTCTTCGCCGGCTTGTTGTTGCTGCTCCTGTTGGTTTTCCTGCTCTTCGGGCTCCTGCTGTTCATCACCGTCCTGCGACTGCTGCT
>JAUWNF010000738.1 GCA_030612785.1 Phycisphaerales bacterium | reverse complement strand
TTGCGACATCAGCATGGCTACTACGATAAAAACCGTTTGCACGAAATACAGTACTGCCGCCACCGGCGCGCGCCGTCCCCGACATAGCTTGTCCGAAATGACGCCCGAGGCAAGGGACCCGAAGGATGCCAGCAGAGGCAGGGCCAGGACCGCCATCCACCAGAAGATGCTGTCTCCCACGCCCACGCCCCAGGTCTCGTCCATGTAGATCGTCCACCAGTCGTAGATCGCCGCGCGCACAAACCCGGTGCAGAAATAGGCGCTGGCCACGATCCACACGACGGGATTGGCGGTGATCTTGCGGAAGACCTCGCCGATGTGAACGGCTGCGTGCGGGTCCTCGTCGGGGTCCTCGTCTTCATGAACAATTCGGTAGCCGGCTTCTTCCGGATGATTCTTGGCCAACACGTTCATCAGAAGAACAACGATCATTACGATGGCGGGTGGCACGATGAACATGTAGCGCCAATCGAGCTTGGGTACCGTGATGGTGAAGAATATCAGCGGCACGGCGAAGCCGGCGGCGAGCAGCGAGGCGAGTTGTCCCACCCCCATCTGCCCCAGGTTGATCATGAACCCGTAGATTCCCGCAAACGTGCCGCGCTCCTGACGTCGGAACCACGCGGTATTGATCTTCACCATGCCCGGTGCGCCGAACGCCTGTACGTAACCGTCCACCAGGCGAACGATGATCAAGGTGAAGAACAGCCAACCGATGTTGGACCAGGCGACGATCCCGAACAGCAGGTTGAGAATGACCGTGCCGATGGCGCCGATGGTCATGGCCTGCTTGCCGCCGAGCCGGTCGGTAAATAGGCCGTTAACGAATTGGCCTATCGCGTACGCCCCGTTCCTCGCCGACTGAATCGCTCCGTATTGCTTGTTGGAAAAACCCAGCGACTCTTTCAGTTCCGGAGCGATAATGCTCAGGTTGTAACGGCAGAGGTAGTAAGAAGCGTAGGTGAGGCCTAGGAAGACCCAGTTACGTACCCGGCGGCGTCGAAAGCCCGGCGGATCTCTGAGGATTCCCGGCCTCTCGTTAGTTGTCGCCTGGTTACCGTCTGGCATGAACTCCTCCGTCGAAGTCGGGCGTTGTGAAAATGGGAACGTATACCCCCGTTTTAGGGGTAATGAGACCCGCGACCGCGCCCCGACTCCGCAAACATTTCACAGGCCGGCCCCGTGCCGATTGTGACCGCGGACAACCGACGGTCCCAACTCGCTCACCGAACCACCGGTGATGGGCGGCCGGCGGGGTCAGACGATCCCGGCGAGACCTTTTCGCATTATAGCGTGCCCCGTTGGGTTGCCATAGGCCACCGTGCGGGTTAGTTTGCGCGCGGTCCGTGGCATTTTGTGAGGAGGTCGTCATGTCGGATATGAGGAGCCTGTTCAAGGTGTCGCCGTTTGAGCCCTTGCGCGAACACCTGGCCAAAGCGATGGAATGTGTCACGATGGTCAAGCCCATGTTCGAGGCCTTGCGGGACGGCGATTACGACAGAATCG
>JAUWNF010000152.1 GCA_030612785.1 Phycisphaerales bacterium | reverse complement strand
TTCGGCGAAGCAGCCGTCGAAATCCACGCCGAGAATCTTCATGTTCATCCCCACGTGGAACGAGCCCAGCATACTGGTGAGGTCGCCGGGGTCGTAGATGTGGGTCTCGGCGGAGATGTAGTCGCCGACCTTGATGCGCTTGCAATGACCGCCCACTTCGACCACCTCGCCGGCCACCTCGTGCCCGAGAGTCTGTGGCAGCGCCTTGGCCCCGATCCGCTCGGCGGACCACGGGTCCCACTTGTAAATGTGTACGTCGGTGCCGCAGATGCTGGTGGCCCGCACTTTGACCACTACCCAATCGGATTCGGGCTTCGGGACGGGCTTGTCCAGCAACTCAGCCCCGAGCTCCGGTTTCGTCTTGACCACCGCCTTCATGGTCGCCATGGGAATCCTCCTGTGGGTGAAGTTCAACAGCGGAATTCGCGTGCAATCTCGAGCGGGGAGTCTAGGGGATTTATCCGCCCCGAGCAAGGCCGGGCGGCGGTGCAGAATCGACGGAAACCCGCCTGCCAACAGTGGCACGCGGCGCCGGTGCCCCCCCGCTGGTCCCCTCCAGGGCGACCCCGACGCACCCGGTTTGGCCGGAACACCTTATGGGACCACTTGCTCCGGTCGATGTAGAGGTACGTTCGCAATCTTCTGTGGAAGAAGCACCATGGCGGGGCGCCAGGTCGGAAGCAGCACTGTCCGGAACCGCGCGAGATGCTGTTCAATTCCTATACGTTCGCCGTCTTCCTGCCCGTAGTGTTGTTGGTGTACTACGCGCTGGGGCACCGACGACAGAATCTGTGGCTGCTCGCCGCCTCGTATTTCTTCTACGGCTGTTGGGACTATCGCTTCCTCAGCCTCATTCTCATCTCGACGGTCGTGGATTTCGTCTCCGGATTCCGCATTGACCGGTCCGCAAGCCCTGCTGGACGAAAGGCCTGGTTAGCATTAAGCGTCTGCGTGAACCTCGGCATCCTGGGCTTCTTCAAGTACTTCGATTTCTTCTCCGAATCCACGATCCAGCTCTTCAGGCTTGTCGGGCTCGAGGCCTCGACGGTGACCTTGAACTTCGTGCTGCCGGTCGGCATTTCGTTCTACACCTTCCAGACCATGTCGTACACCATTGACATCTACCGCGGCAAAATGAAGCCGACGCACGACCTGCCCACCTTCGCCCTGTATGTCGCCTACTTCCCCCAACTCGTGGCCGGTCCAATCGAACGGGCGGTACGCCTCCTGCCGCAATTGCAGCGACCGCGGTGTGTGACCACTGAGCATCTTTCCTCCGGTGCGGTTCTGATTCTGATCGGACTATTCAAGAAGCTGGTGTTGGCCGATTCGGTGGCTGACAGCGTTGATGCGGTCTTCGCCGATCCCGCGAACGCCTCGTCAGCCGTGCTGCTGCGGACCGCATACCTGTTCGCCATCCAGATCTACTGCGATTTCTCCGGCTACAGTGACATCGCCCGGGGGACCAGTCGGTTGTTCGGCATCGAACTGGTCGAGAACTTCAATCAACCCTACCTCTCCACCAATATCACCGAGTTCTGGAGACGCTGGCATATGTCGCTCTCCTCCTGGCTGCGCGATTACCTGTATATCCCGCTTGGTGGGAATCGCCGCGGTACCGGTCGCACCTACGCCAACTTGTTGACCACCATGTTTCTTGGGGGGCTGTGGCACGGGGCCAACTGGACCTTCGTCGTCTGGGGGCTGATCCACGGTGCCTATCTGGTAGCGCACAAGCTGATTCTGGGTGGCCGCAAACCTGCCGAACGCGTCCGCGTGAGCAGCGTTGCTGATACACTACGATCCGCCGGCAAACTGCTACTCACCTTGCACCTAGTGGTGCTGACCTGGATCTTTTTCAGGTCTCCGGACGTGGGAGCCGGCTTCCACTACGTGTGCAACATACTGGCCTGGCAAGGCGGCGAGCCCTTCCATTGGTTCAACCCCCTGTTGCTCTTACTACTGCTCATGCTGGTAGACGTGCCGCAATACGTCCGGCGCGACCACACGGCGATTCTCCGCGCCCCCTGGCCGCTACGGGGCGCCTATTACGCGACACTGACGTTGTTGCTCTTGGTGATGGGAGGAGAGGTTGGTGAGCCTTTCATCTACTTCCAGTTCTAGCGCGACTTTCGAGTGTGCGCAGCCATCGGTGACAAAACGGTGCCCCCCGCGGCACACGGCGACAGCCGACGCTGCCCGGCCAGCGAAGGCCTCGCTCCGGGAATCGCGGCGGTCACCACGCACCACCACGCTGAGCCTCCGCGGTTTCCGCCCTTGGGGGCTGCTGTTTGCCATTAGCCTGGTGGCCTTGGCGGAGGTCGCGGCGCGCTGCCTGCTTCCGGACATCCCACCGGAGGGCATCTACGGTTCCTACCCCCTTCAACAAAAAATCGTGGGGGTCGAGCGAACGCTGCGCGAGAGGCCCGTCGAGGTGCTCTTTGTCGGTTCCTCAATTGTCGATTGCGGCATTGACCCCCGGCAGTTCGACCGACTCTGTCACCGGAGCGGCGTCAACATCACCTCCTACAACCTCGGGATCAGGGGGCCCACCATGGCGGGCATCCAGCCGATCCTGGAACGCTTCTTCTTGTCCCGGCTCAAGCCGGAACTGGTCTATATCTGCGTGAGCCCCAACGCGCTCAACCGGAACCGGACGCCGTACGTCTCGAACATCACCCGACGCTTCGAGGGAATGGCCCAGATGTCGCGGTTGGATGAGTTCTTTCAACGGGGGCTCAGTCGCCTGCACCTCTACGCCTACCGGAGCGATGTATACGCTTGGTTGACCAGTGCAGGCGAAAAGGGATTTGCCGAACGCACCGACGGCCCGCCCGGGGGTTTCACACCGCGACACGGCGTCATGGATCGCAAAGATGACTGGTCCGGGCGGCTGGGCAACTTCGCTCCCGACCCGCGGGACGCCGAGGCACTTGCGGCGCTATGTCGCTGGTGTGTGTCCAGAGGGACGAAACATGTGATTGTTGACATGCCGCTACCCCAGCACTCCTGCAATCTGTTGAGCAACACGCAGCGGGCTGACTACGAAACCGTCCTGCACCAGGCTGCCTTGCCCGGGACGGCCGTTCTGACGTTCTCCCCTGACGACTTTTGTCCCGAGCACTTCTGTGGCGGGTTGCACTTGAACACCGCCGGCGCGGACCGCCTTACCACTCTGCTGGCCTACGACGCCGCCAAGCGGCTTACTGCCGAGAACCAAGGAAGACAACGGACCCCATGAGGCCGGCGGTGCCCGCGGTTCTCTCCATCTTGTGTTGTGCTTGCTCGTATGGTACCCTGGGACCACAACGGCCTTAGGGAGTGGGATAATCCCCACATTCTGGTCGAGCTTGGCCGGTCACCCAGTTGAGTTGTGCAGAGGGTCTTCGATCTCGCAACCCCTGCCAGGTGCTCCGGTCCGGCGGGGGTAAGGAGCATATGTCAGGCCTGACCAAGGCAGCCTTTGCAGTGCGGCGACGCTGACGTCTCCTTGGTCTCAGCTCGGGCATAGCCCCGAGGAAGGGAACACAACATGTTGGACCATGATTACCCCAAAACCGAGCGGTTGAAGGACGGGCGAGAAGTCGTACTCCGCCCATTGGCCCAAGATGACTTCGATGGGCTTTTCGCTTTCTTCCAGGCCCTGCCAGAGGAAGACCGCCTCTTTCTTGCGGATGACGTGAGCGACCCCGCGCTCATCCGCAAGTGGACCGATGAGCTCGACTTCAAAAAGGTGATCCCCCTGGTGGCCCTTGATGGTGATCGCATCGTGGCCGACGGCACGTTGCACATCGCCGCGGGCGGCTGGATGCGGCATCTCGGTCACATCCGACTGGTCACCGCCCGGACACACCGTCATACCGGGCTGGGCACCATTATTGCCCGGGATCTGGTCGCCCTGGCGGGGGAACGGAACCTCGAGAAAATCCAGGCCCACGTCATCGAGGATAACGTGGGCTCTGTGCGGATGTTTGAAACCGTCGGATTCAAGAAGGCGGCGGTCCTCGCCAACGTCGTCAAGGACCAGCATGGTGACGAACGCAACTTGGCCATCATGCTTAACGACGTGGCCAGCCTCACCCGCACGCTGGAGGACTGGATTCAAGACTCGATGATTCCGGCGTTTCGTGCGCCGGGAGAGGGCTAGAGCCGGTCTTGGCGAGATAAGCGCGTCCGCCCCGAGAAAGGGGATTATTCCACCGTGGCCGCGCAATATGAGGCATCAACTATGCCTGAGGGGTTGTCACGCACAACTCGAACATTGGTGTGTTCGCCGGAGACTGTCTCTGCCGATAAGGCATTTTGATTGCCTGGAGGCGCTTTTGCGGAGGGCCGGCACCATCGGTGGCGGCTTCTGGTCCGGCAATTGCTACAGTCTGGCGAGATTGCGATCCGAAGCAGTATTTCCTACGGGAGCCGGGGATGGACGACCAAACGGCGACAAGCACGAGCGCGGAGAAGGAGCCGACCGGGACACCCCGGAAGGCGAAGGGCCGAGTGTCCATCATCATTGAGCGGTGCAAGGGCTGCGCCTATTGCGTGGAGTTCTGTCCGCTGGGCGTTCTGGTGATGTCGTCCGAGTTTAATAGCAAGGGCTATCACTATCCCGAGGTGATCCACGCGGAGAAATGCTCCGGTTGTGATCTGTGCGGTATGTACTGCCCCGATTTCGCCATTTGCGGGGCGCGACAACCCAAGGAGTAAACCGTGTCAGGTAACGGCTACGGGGTCCTGGTTGGGGCCTACTATCTCGATGGCGACCATGCCGCTGCCGAAGGAGCGATAGCCGCCGGCTGCAATTTTGTCGCCGGGTATCCCATCACACCTTCAACCGAAGTCGTCGAGCGGCTGGCCAGCAGATTCCCCCACACCAATGGCAAGTTCATCCAGATGGAGGACGAGATCGCTTCGTCCATTGCCATCCAGGGAGCCGTATGGGGTGGGGCCAAGGCCATGACGGTCAGCTCCGGACCAGGCATCTCGTTGATGATGGAGCATATCGGGCTGGCAGCCATGACCGAGGTCCCTTGCGTAATCATCAATGTGCAGCGCGGCGGTCCGTCGACCGGGTTGCCCACGCTGCCGGCCCAGGCGGACATGATGCAGGCCCGCTGGGGCTCGCACGGCGACTACGAGATCATCGCGCTGTGTCCCAACAGTCCGCAGGAGTGTTTCGATCTGGTCATCCACGCCTTCAACCTGTCGGAGCAGTACCGTGTCCCGGTCCTGTTCATGATGGACGAAAGCGTCGGCCATATGACCGAGCGGGTGGTGATCCCCCCGGTGGAGGAGATCAAGATCACCCCGCGCCGTTACACCAAGCGCCCCCCGGGCGAGTATCTGCCGTACCAGCCCGGCGAGGACCTGGTCCCCGAAATGACCCAGGCCGGACAGGGACACCGTATCCACATCACCGGGCTGACCCACGACGAGAAAGGCTACCCGGTGATGAATGCGGAATGTCAACAGAAGCTGGTCAACCGGCTGTCCGACAAGATCCGCAAGAACGCCGGGGAGATTTCGCTGTACCACGAGGACGGCATCGGCGATGCCGACGTGGTGGTGCTCAGCTACGGGATCACCTCGCGTATCACCATGCGGGCCATCCGCCAGGCACGCGCCCAGGGCATCAAGGTTGGGCATCTGCGACTGGTGGTGGTGTGGCCCTTCCCGGAGAAATACGTGCGTCGCCTGGCCAGGCGAATCCAGGCTTTTGTGGTTCCGGAGATCAATCTGGGCCAGGTGGTGCTGGAAGTGGAGCGTTGCGCCGGCGGCAAGTGTGAGACGATTTCGCTCCCGCACGCCGGCGGGGCGGTGCACAACCCGCGGACGATCTACGACGCCATTGTGGAGGCGGCCCGATGAGTGACACCATGAGTCACCCTGTGAGCGACACGACCAGCGCCGCGGGCGCGGTGGTAAACCCGGTCGAACAGTTCCTCCGCACCGACCGCATCCCGCACATCTGGTGTCCGGGTTGCGGTATCGGCACGACGGTCAATTGCTTCGCCCGGGCCATCCAGCAGTGTCGCATCGACCTGGACAAGTTGGCCATCGTCTCCGGCATCGGGTGCACCGGTCGTGTGGCCGGTTACCTGAATGTCGATTCGTTTCACACCACCCACGGTCGGCCCCTCCCCTTTGCCACCGGGCTCAAGCTGGCCAATCCCGAGCTCAAAGTGGTGGTCTACAGCGGGGACGGCGACCTGATCGCCATCGGCGGGAACCACTTTATCCACGCCGCCCGGCGGAATGTGGACATCACCGTCATCTGCGTCAACAACTTCAACTACGCCATGACCGGCGGGCAGGTTGGTCCCACAACGCCGCTCGACGCGGTCGGCACCACCGCCCCTTACGGGGTCTGCGAGCGCCCCTTTAACCTCCCGTTTCTGGCTGAGTCTTGTGGCGCCGTCTACGTCGCCCGCTGGACCACGTATCACGTCCGCCAGGTGATCAAGGCAATGGTCGAGGCCTTGGACAAGAAGGGCTTCAGTTTCGTCGAGATCATTGCCCCCTGTCCGACGTTGTACGAGCGTCGCAACCGGCTGGGTACCGGTCTGGACCGCATGAAGTGGTTCAAGGAAAACAGCGTCATCAAAAACGGCGTGGACACCCGCTACTGCGACATCGGTTTCCAGCAGGAGATCGTCTGCGGCAAATTCGTGGACATCGACCGTCCGTCGCTGCTGGAGATGGTCGAGGCCAAGATGACCGACCTGCTCAGCAAACGGCGCTGGGAGGAGATCTCGCAGAGACAACAGAAGCCTTTCGGACGCAGGCCTGCGTAAGGAGCACATGGGATGGAAATCACGGAGATCAAGACCGGCGGACTGGGCGGACAAGGGGTTATCTTGGCGGGCATGATTGTCGGCCGGGCCGCCTCGATCTTCGACACCAAACACGCCACCTTGACCCAGAGCTTCGGTCCCGAAGCACGCGGTAGTGCTTGCGGCGCCTCCATTGTGATCTCCGACGAGCCCGTGGAATACCCCTACGTAACCAACCCCAATATCCTCATGGTCATGTCGCAAGAAGCGTGCAACCAGTTCGCCCCGGACATAGCCCCCGGCGGGATCCTGCTTTATGAGTCCGAGTTGGTCCAGCCGCGCGACCTGCCCGAAGGCATCAAATCGTATGGTATCCCAGCCACCCGCATCGCTGAGAAACTCCAGCGCAGGATGGTGGCCAACATCGTGATGGTCGGCTTCTTCGCCGCCACCACCGACTTGATCAGCGCCGATGCCATGCGCCAATCCGTCGAGGCTTCCGTGCCGGAAGGCACCGAAAGCCTAAACCTCGCCGCCTTCGAGCAAGGCTACGAGTACGGGCAATCCCTAAAAGAAGGCAAGACGCCTCCCGTCGGCGCCGCGCAATCCTAGCGGGTCAATCCCTGGCCCCAGGCTACCAAGGTGAAGAAGGTGCGTCTGGGGACGCACCCTATCCATGAAAGGCACGCTCCGGTCAAGTACAAGACATTCCTGCGTCGCCCAACCGCTGGCGTTTTCGCCAGAGGGAGGCGTTGTTCGTTTGGGGTCGATTCGGTTATTCTCCCTCTATCTTGTGGGAGG
>JAUWNF010000075.1 GCA_030612785.1 Phycisphaerales bacterium | reverse complement strand
GCCGGGGACGTGGACGCCCTGACGCACAGCGGGGCGCGCGTTATACTCACTGCCGCACTCCGGACAGCGCCCGATGTAGCCCAGGGTCCGCAGGTTGTACCCGCATTCGCCGCAGTAAATCGAATAACTGAAGCGACGTTCGGTCCAAACGGCCCGGGCGGCTTTATCTAGATCGTCGCTGCTGAGGCCCATGATCCCTATTGCGGATTGTGGATTGCAGATTGCGGATTGGCAAGCACGCCAGGCAGGGTTTTGGGACGCGACCTGCTTTAGAGCGCCTCATAATCCCGAGCCGCGACCGTGAGGGAGCGGTCCTTGCGCGGTATTGCGCGGGCTATATTTAGGCGCTCTTAGGGTAACGATGGTAGGAACTCGCCCAGGAACCTCGCGAGCGTGTCGCCTGCAAAACTGAGAACGTGCTTAATCGCGTCCGGAGGAAGAGCGGCTTGGAACAGGGTCCCGAGCAGCACGCTTGAGAAGACGCACAACCAATCCTGAAGACTTGGGGTCAGAGCTTCATTAGTCATTAGTGGTTGACGAAGGCGGGCGGGCTGGGGGAGGATGGGATCATGGGCCGGCCGTTGCGGATCGAGTTCCCTGGCGCCCTCTACCACGTGACCTCGCGCGGCAACGCCCGGGCGGCGGTCTTCTTGGAGGAGAGGGATTTTGCCCGGCGGGTGGACTGGTTGCGCCGCGCCGTAGAGACGTACGGCTGGCAGGTGCATGCCTATGCACTGATGACCAACCACGACCACCTGTTCGTCGAGACCCCGCAGCCGAACCTCGCGTCCGGCATGCAATACCTCAACGGCAGCTACACCAGCTACTTCAATCGCCGTCACCGGCGGGTGGGGCACCTCTTCCAGGGTCGCTACCAGGCCGTCCTGGTGGAAAACGAAGGGCATTACCACGAGATCAGCCGTTATGTCCATCTCAATCCGGTGCGGGCGGGCATGGTGCCCCGGCCGGAAGACTGGCTTTGGAGCAGTTACCCGGGGTATCACTGGGTTAGACGTCGCTTGCGGTGGGTGACCTATAAGCGCGTGCTTCGCGAATTCGGGAGAGATGAAATCGCGGCTCGCCGGAGGTACCGGAGCTTCGTCGCCGCGGGGGTGCGGCAACCCCTCGACTCGCCCTTCAATCAGGCGGTCCACGACATGCTTTTGGGCTCGGGGGGCTTCGTGGACCGGGTTCGCCGCTTACTCGACCGGCGCGAGGACGATCCTGGCGTGCCCGCGCTGCGTCGTCTGCGCTCCCGCCCGTCGCTGGATTGGATCATCGACGTGGTTTCAACTCGCCTGGGTGCGGACGCCTCCGCCTGGATGCGTGGACGACGCCACGACTCGATGGCCCGGTCTGTGGCGGCGTATCTGGCGCGGTGCCGCTTCGGCTACTCGGCGACGGTGGTGGCCGATGCTCTCGGCTATGCCGGTCCCAGCAGCGTCGCCCAAGCCGTTCGTCGCATCGCACCCGCGACCGACCGCCTGTCTCGAGCCATGCGGGAGATGGAGAAACAGCTCACTAATGACTAATGAAGCTCTGACCCCACTTGCCTCCCACTTGCCTCGTCAATCTTCCGTCGAGAAGAGCGCCTCGGTGAACTCGACCGGGTCGAACGGAGCGATGTCGTCCGGGGTCTCGCCCAGCCCGACGAACTTGACCGGTACGTTCATCTGGTCGCGGATGCCGATCACCGCCCCGCCCTTGGCCGACCCATCTAGCTTGGCCAGGACCAGCCCGGTGACGTCCACGTGCTCGCTGAACATCTTGGCTTGCACGATCGCGTTCTGCCCGATGGTGGCGTCGAGCACCAGTAGCACCTCGTGGGGCGCACCGGGGATCTTGCGCGAAACGACCTTTTGAATCTTGCCCAGTTCGCGCATGAGGTGGTCCTGGGTGTGTAGCCGCCCGGCGGTATCGACGAGCAGGATGTCCGCCTTGCGGGCCGTGGCGGCGTCGCAGGCGTCGTAGGCGACGGCGCCCGGGTCGGCGTCCTGCTTGTGCTTGACGATCTGGACGCCGATGCGGCGCGACCATTCGGTGAGTTGTTCCACCGCGGCGGCCCGATAGGTGTCGCACGCCCCCAGGATGACGTGCTTGCCCTGCTTGGTGAAGTAGTTGGCCAGCTTGGCGTCGCTGGGGGTCTTGCCCGAACCGTTGATGCCCGCAACCAGAACCACCGTGGGGCCGTCGTCGCAGAATCTGATGCGCCGATCATCCTCGGGCCACTTGGCGATGACGTGGTCCCTGAGGCATTCGAGGATTTCCTGCGTTTCGCTGATTCGGCCCTTTTTCCATTCGCTACGGACCATGTCGATGAGGTCGGCGACGGTGCCGGGGCCGAAGTCGGCCGCCAGCATGGTGGTCTCCAAGTCTTCGAGCACGGCATCGTCGATCTTCCGCCCGAAGGGCAGGGCCGAGCGAAAGCCCGAAGAGATTCTCGCGCGGGTCTTAGAAAGGCCCTTTTTGAAACGGTCGAACAGCCCCATCAGTCAACTTCCTTTCGGCAACTCCTCAGCCGTGCCTTCCTGTCCTGGTGGCCTCGACGCTGCCGGCGGCATGTTCTTGTATATCTCATCGAGCACGCCGTTGACGAAACCGGCGGATTCCGCCGAAGCGTATTCCCGAGCGATTTCGATGGCCTCGTTGAGCACCACCTTCGGCGGAACCTCTCCCAACGTCAGTTCCGCCAGGGCGACGCGAATGACGTTGCGCTCTACAACACCCATGCGCTCGATGTCCCATGTCGACGCGGTGGCCTGGACCGACTCCGAAAAGCCGTGCCGCTTTTCCCAGGCGGTGTCCACGAGCATGCGGGCGTAGGCCGCCGTTGGTGGGGCGATTTCGCCGGCCTCTGATTCGGCAACGCATGCGATTATGCGCTCCAGTTCCGGCGTGCCGCCGTCGCTCTGCACGTCGAGTTGGCAGAGCGCCTGCATTGCAATAATCCTGGCCTGGTGACGATCAGCTTTCACGGATGCCATTACGCCGCGGGTACTCCATACTCAATCCGGCGTTTTCTGGATTTCTTCGAGCCGCGATTGTAGATCGGGCGGTAGCGTGCGGATCAGGCACTCGTCGATCAGCCCAACCGAAAGCAAGTCCTCAATGTGGACTTGGTCGATCCTGCGATACGCTTGCAGTTTCATCATAACCAGCGAGGGCAGGTCGATGACCATGAAGCCCGCGTCCCCACGAACGGCACCGGTCAGGTCCGGGGCGGGGTGGGTCTCATACGGACGCACCAACTCGTTGGCGAAGACGATGTGCAGGCCGGTCTTGGGATTGGGACGGTGACGGTCGACAAACATAACCACGCCGTGCACCTCAACCGCCATCAACCCGATCGGTCCAAGTGCTTTGGACGCCGCGGGGAGATCCTGCCGCCGGATCATGACATCCACGTCCTTGGTGGCGCGCACCGCCCCGTCGTCAACCGTCATAACCCACACGGCGACGGCATTCCCGCCCACGATGGCGTAGAGTATGCCGGCGCCATCAAGCGCGTCGGCAGTTTGACGCATAAGTCCTTCCACGCGATCGACCGCCATAACTTGACCCTCGAAATTGGGACCCCGCGGAGCCGGCACGCCCTGAATATGGCTCGAGGCACTGTTCAGCACAAAACCCCTCCTGGCGGTGGGCTAATCACTTCTTCCCGATCTGGGCGTAGAGGTTGAGCAGTTCGATGGCGCTGACCGCCGCGTCGGCGCCCTTGTTGCCCGCCTTGGCGCCGGCGCGCTCGATGGCTTGCTCCAGCGTGTCGGTGGTGATCACGCCGAAGGTTACGGGGATGCCGGTCTCCAAGCCCACCTGAGCGATGCCCTTGGCCGCCTCCGCCGCGATGAACTGGAAGTGCGGCGTCTGCCCGCGGATGACGCAACCGAGGCAGATCACGGCGTCGTAGCAGCCGGAATCGGCGCACTTTTTGGCGGTAAGGGGCAGTTCAAATGAGCCGGGGATGCGAATGATGGTGATGTTCTTCGAGTCACACCCGTGGCGCTCGAGCGCGTCGAGCGCTCCGCCGAGCAGCTTACCGGTGATGAACTCGTTAAACCGGCTGACCACCAGGGCGAACCTCTGCCCTTCGACAACCAGATTGCCTTGTAGTTCTTTGTGGGTCATGTTCCTGTACCTGCCCCGTAGCAATCCATAATCCCAAATCCGCAATCGTCCATCAGACCGCTCCCTCACGAGGCTGTCAATTTAATCTGTAGCGGCGCCCCTTGTGGGCGGCGCACCCTCGTTTCTCGTCACCCACAAGGGGTGACGCTACACTGGGGATCACCATGGACGATTTAATCGACAGCCTGTCACGGTCGCGGTTCGGATTTACGAGCCGACGGCTTTGGCCTGGATGCGGTTCAGCTTCCAGTCCTCGATCTCGATCACGCTTTCCCATTCGCCTTCAACCAGATGCTCGACGAGGGTTTCTGCGGTCATCTTGCCCACGATGCGGAACTTGACCAGCCCCTTGGTCCCCTGGCTGTGCACCTTTTCGATGCCCGGGATCTTCCGGAGCATTTTCTTGATCTTGATGGTCTGCTTGGCGGTGAGGCCTTGGATTTCGAGTTGGATCTCGCCGCCCGCGGAGATAGCCGTCGCCCACTGCTGCATGACGGTGGCGTAGACCTTCTCGATGATCTCCGCCCCGGCGTTGGACAAAGCCATTTTACCGGCTTGAGGTGAAATGGTGTGATGCCCTCGGGCCCCACCGCGCCAATTAGGCAGCGACTCGCTGGCCAGCAGCCGGGCGGTGTCGGTGTAATACATCTTCACCACGCAATCGCCGTTGTACATCGCCGTCGGTTCGCCGTAGAGGTCCTTCACCCCGGCGGCGTTGGCATTGGCGTGACCCATGATGAAGATTTGCGTGTTGTGGTCCTTGGCCAAGGCCTGCAATTTGGCGATGTTGTCCTCCGCGGCGGCGTCGGCGGCCTCCTTGGCCTGGATCGAGTCCAGCCCCTGCTTGGAGTAAACGTCAAAACCGCTCTTGATCAGTCGCTCCTCGATCTTGGACTCCAGGATGCTGCTGGTGTCGGTGACCCCGTCGATTCGCTCGGTGATGCACACCATGATGCCCGGCCGACCGATCTGATCGAGCACGTTTTGCACCGAGCCCCAGTCGGTGGCGATGGCCGACTTGCTGACCTTGGCCTTGATTTTGCAGAAGTAGGTACCGCCGACGCCCGCGCCTTCCTGTAGGACCTTGTAGTCGGTGATGATGCCCTCCGACCGGGCGTAGATGGTGTCGCGGACAAGCTCGAAGTTCTCCGTCTGAGAGTGCGAAGAAATCTCGGCCTTGCCTCCCTGTTCGAGGGCCTTGCGCAGGGCATCCTTCTTGGCGGCATCGGGACTGATGCCCTCGCCTTGCGCCTCGATCACGACAATGTCTTCCGCCACGGCGGCCGCACTGAGACACCCGACCAACACGACTACCAATCCGCGAATGAGCAATGTTTTCATGTTTCACGTTCTCCCTTGTGTTCTGTCACGCCTCAATTAATGGGTAGCACGGTCAAGGACCGCGCCGAGAAATTCACCATGTCCCAAGTCCGCTCCGAGCGATCCTTAACCGTGGTTGGGCCACGCTAAGGTCCACACCGCCGCAGCTTATCCAGATTGTGCCCATTGGCCCCGACCGGTCAAGGGCGGAGGCCAATTAGCCGGCGAGGCCTCCCCGATACCACGCCCGCCAGAAGTTGCGGGCGCCGAACAGCAGGGCGGCGCCGATGGCGGCGTAGAGTAGGCCGATGATGTTTTGGGACAACACGCCGCCGCGGAGTAAGCGTCCAATACCGATCATGAATAAAATGATCTCCCATGTTTTGATCGACACGAATCCGCCGAGACAGCGTCCGTCGGCGCGCTCCCGGATGCGCTGTACGATGCGCCCGGCGGCCTTATCCAACACGAACCACGCCTTGGCCGCCCCCACCGCGACCGCTGCCGCGATCTGAAGGGGTGCATACGACGTCTGGGCCCCCAACACCCAGCGGGCACCAATGCAGAGCAGCAGCGCGCCCACCACGGTCCACATCCCCGCGGCCAGCAGCAAGTGCGTGCGCCGCGCAGCGGCCGGTTTGAGTCTTTCCGCCCAGTGCGTCACCAAGCTCCCCCGACTACAATAAGATAGTGGATAGTGCCGTTTTCGGCGATGGACCGCGGATCGGGCACCATTATCCCGCGGCGCGTCATCGCCCGCAACTGGCCGGCGAGATCGTGGTACACCCGACAGGAGGCCTCGGCGGTGAGACGATGCAAATGGGCCACAAACGATCTGTCCGTCCGCTACCACGACGAAGAGTGGGGGGTGCCGGTGCACGACGACCGCACGCTCTTCGAGTTTCTCATCCTGGAAGGCGCCCAGGCCGGCCTGAGCTGGGACACCATCCTCAAGAAGCGCGAGAACTATCGCGCGGCCTTCGACAACTTCGACGCCTCAAAGATCGCCCGATACGACCAGCGGAAAGTGAAGGAACTGTTGGGCAATCCCGGTATCGTGCGCAACCGGCTCAAGGTCTCCGCCGCTATTCAAAACGCCAGGGCCTTCCTCGCCGTGCGGGAGGAATTTGGCAGCTTCGACTCCTACATCTGGCAGTTCGTCGGCGGCAGGCCTCGGAAGAACGCTTGGCGCAGCCTGGACGAAATCCCGGCCAGCACGTCCGAGTCCGACGCGATGAGCCGGGACTTGAAACGCTGCGGGTTCAAGTTCGTTGGTGCAACGATTTGCTATGCCTTCATGCAGGCGGTGGGTATGGTCAATGACCATACTATCGATTGCTTTCGATACGCCGAACTCGAACGGGCGGACGAACCGTCCGCCGGCACACGAACCTCCTGATGGGCGCCGATGAGAATATCCCCCAGCTTCGCGAGCGATACGCCTCCTCACCCGGAACGACGAGCACGCACCTGATGAGCAGCACCGCCATCGGCAAGGACGTTACGGCGCTGTGCGAGTGAGAACGACCCGCGGCACAATGTTCATGCGCTTAGATAGAGAACGGTGCACACCCTCCGAGGAGTTGGGGCAGCCTGTGCTGCCAGCGATCTGTCTGGCTGGGGACTCGTTGACGTTCTGCACCGACGGGTCCTATCGCGTTCAATGGCCGAGTCGTGCGGTGTGGGTTGCCCGCCTCTACATACGGTATAATCTGGGTTCAAAGCTACTAAATCTGGATCACGCCGTACGAGAAGGGGACCAAGGGGCGTCCGTGTTTGCTGTAAAATTGTTGCAGTTTTTGCGGGAATCTTGCATAATGTCCGCCGATCTTGAACAATAGGCGTAGAATACAAGGAGGATGCCCCAACTTCATCAAGAGGAAACCGGACACATGCTAGTCGAGTTCAGCGGCGAGAACTTCAGGTCATTCCGCGACCGCATCACCTTGAGCTTTGTGCCTGCGGGAGCGGACAAATCAAAGCCCGAGAATCTTATTCTCGGAGCCCAGTCAACAAAACTCGACCTTCTGAGAAGCGTGGCGATCTATGGCCCGAACGCGTCGGGCAAAAGCAATCTTCTCAAAGCGCTCGATTATATGACATCGTTCGTCTTGCATTCCGCCGACACGAAAACCAAGACGGGGGTCTCGCCATTCAGATTGTCTGTGGAATTCGTCCGCAAACCCTCCACGTTCGAGATTGTCCTGATTCACCGTAGCGTGAGATATGTTTACGGATTCACCATCGACGCGGAAAGAGTCTATGAGGAATGGCTTCACAGCTATCCCCGCAACCAACAGCGCGTGCTTTTCCACAGAACAATTAATGAAGAAAGCGGGAAGCAAAACTTCCACTTCGGCTCCTATTGGGAAGGACCAAAAAAGCAACTCATCGAACTAACTCGTCCGGATGCCCTTTTCCTAACGGTGGCCACGCAGTTTAACAGTCAAACGGCCAAAACGGTTTTTGAATGGTTCGCCGAGAAGTTCCGCTCCGTTTCATGGTTTCCTGTTGGCGGACCGGAACGTACCTTCACGTGCGTAGCCACCCACACAATTTCCGGGCTGAAAGAGAAGATCCTGAAGTACTGCGCCAAAGCCGACCCCGGAATCAGCAACGTTGAGATCAACGAGATGGCCTTTGAGGACACCCCTGAATGGTCCGGCCTTCCGGAACCACTCCGTCAGGAATTGGCCAAAGAGATCAAGGAAGCTCGTGCCTTTGAAGTACAGACTTTTCATCGTGGATTCGACACCTCCGGCGCCTCAACGTCGGTTATATTCGGGCTCTCGGAGGAGTCTGACGGTACTCAGAAAATGTTCGCCCTCGCGGGCCCGTGGCAGTACATTCTCGACAATGGGTGTTTTGTTACCGTTGACGAACTCGATGCCCGGTTGCACCCACTCCTTACACGCTGGCTGATCCAACTCTTCCACAATGCGAGCACCAATCCGAAGGGAGCCCAACTTCTTTTTGCGACTCACGACGCCGGGTTGCTGGATCGACCGCGCGCCTTCCGACGTGATCAGGTCTGGTTTACTGACAAGACCCCGGATGGAGCTTCCACATTG
The DNA here is from genome assembly GCA_030612785.1 of Phycisphaerales bacterium. Classification (GTDB taxonomy): domain Bacteria; phylum Planctomycetota; class Phycisphaerae; order UBA1845; family UBA1845; genus JAAEQG01. The sequence continues at coordinate 2,060 of JAUWNF010000075.1, read as the reverse complement.
TACTCCCTGTGGGATTTCGAGAAGCCCCCAAGACGCGACGAGAACTTTCGCCTGGGGTACTTGGCTGGACGCTACGGTGCGGTTCCCTTTACGGAGAGCATCGCGGATATCACGGAGCCTGTAGTCAAATGAGTCGGGGACATCGCGGGACAGAGAAGAGAAGAAACCTAAGCTCCCTTAAACGCAAGAAACCCAGCCTACCACCCAAGCCACGGGTTCTGATCGTATGCGAAGGGGCCGAAACAGAGCCACGTTACTTTGACCGTTTTCGCATTGAGCAACGATTGAGCAAAGAGTTGTTTTGCATCCTCGGTGGCGACCAATGTGGTGCACACCCCAAGAGCGTCGTTGCCTATACCAAGAAGGTCGCAAGGCAGGCCCGGCAAGATGGTTTCGGATTTGACCACGTTTGGTGTGTGTTCGATCGGAATCAACACGAGAACATTCACAACGCATTCCAACAGGTGCACGCGAATGGGTTCAGCCTTGCTTTCTCCAATCCCTGTTTCGAGTTATGGTATTTGCTCCACTTCCAGGACCAAGGCGCTGAGATTGATAGCGCGGCGGTTGCCCACGAACTGAAGCGTTACATTGCCAGGTACACAAAGTCGACGGACGTCTATGACATCCTCGATGATAAACAGCGCGATGCCATCAGGCGCGCCGAAGCTTTGCGACTACATCACGCCAGCGACGAAGGAATACCACCGAACCCGTCCACGAGCGTTGATACGTTGGTGGTGTTCTTAAACCAACTCGGCGGGCAGCCGAAGGGGGCTGGCAAAGGCGAGACCGTCATCCAAGCAGTCGCACCGAATCCGGTCTTTCCAACAAAACCAGCTTCTCCGGTCAGCTTTGGCAGCACAGAGGGTGCTTCATGAGCCATGAGCACTGACGCGAAAACCGCCGCTCTTCGCGAAAGGATCGCCCGCTTTCCCAAGACGCCGGGGGTCTATCTGATGAAGGACCAGAACGGCGTGGTGCTCTACGTCGGCAAGGCCAAGGATCTGCGCGCCCGCGTGGGCAGCTACTTCCAGCCGTCGGCCGACCTGCTGAGTAGCCGCGGGCCTGAGATCGCCCGCATGGTCACCCTGGTCGACGACGTCGACTTCCTGGACTGCGACACCGAGGTCGACGCCCTGCTGCAAGAGGCCCGCCTGGTCAAGGACATTCAGCCGCAGTTCAACGCCCAGCTCAAAGACGACAAGAGCTTCCCCTACCTCGAGATCACCACCAGCGATGACTTCCCCGGCGTCTACGTCACGCGCACGCCGCGTCGCAAGGGCACCAAGCTCTACGGCCCCTTCACCTCGCCAATCGGGGTTCGCGACGCGGTCAACGCCCTGCAAAAGGTCTTCAGATACCGCACCTGCGAACTCGAAATTCACGAAGGCGACGAGTCCCGCCGCTTTTTCCGGCCGTGCCTGCTCCACGCTATCGATCGCTGCACCGCTCCGTGCGCCGCGCTCATTAGCAAGGAGGACTACCGCAAGGATATTGACCGCCTCAAGCGTTTCATGGTCTCCAAGCGCTCGGTGGTCATTCGCCAGATGAACCGGGAGATGGAGCAGGCCGCCAAGGAGCTGCACTTCGAGGAGGCCGCCGCCCTGCGCGACCGCATCAAAGCCATCGAGTCGCTCTCGCTCTCGGGCGACGTCCACGAGAACGTACAGCCGGAGGTCTTTTTTGTGGACCCGGCCAAGGGGTTGGAGAAGCTGGCCGACCTGTTGGAACTGGAGCAGCCGCCGCGCAGTATCGAGGGGATCGATATCGCGAATCTACAGGGGGCCGAGTCGGTCGGCGCGCTGGTCTGCTTCGTCGACGGCAAGGCGTTCAAGCCCGGGTACAAGCGCTTCCGGATCAAGACCGTCGCCGGCCAGGACGACTACGCCATGATCCGCGAGGTGCTCCGGCGGCGCTATCGTTATGCCGCGGTGGGCGAGGAACTTTACCCCGACGTGATTCTGATCGACGGCGGTCTGGGGCAATTGCACGCGGGTCTGGAAGCCTTTTCCGAAATGGACCTCCGCCCGCCCATGGTGATCTCGCTGGCCAAGCGC
>JAUWNF010000556.1 GCA_030612785.1 Phycisphaerales bacterium | reverse complement strand
CTCGGCGCGCTGTTCGTCCAGCCGCTGCTCGGTGCGGGCGATCTGGTCGGCTCTACCAGCCAAGTCCTGCTCCGTCGAAGCCAGTTCAACGGAGCGCGCCTCCAGCTCCTCTTTTTTGCATTCGCACTCGCGGCGCAGCTCCTCGATTTCCGAGGAACGCTCCTGCAACTTGGCCAGTGTCGCTTCGAGTTCGGTGGTCAGTTTCGCGTGATGCCGTTCGTCCCGTTCGAGCTTGACGATCCGCTCGCGAACGGAGCGCTCATGCTCTTCGAGAGCGACCTGCCGGGTCCGAAGGGTCTCTTCACGTTCCTTGATTTCTTTGGCGAGGTGCTCGACTTCGACGCTGCGTGCTCTGAGGGCACGAGCCTGCTCGTGCACCACTGCAATAGCGGTGTCACTGGGCGGGGAGCCACCGGCCGGTTGTCCCAGGCCGGTTACGGTGTCAATGCCGGTAGAGTGGCTGCCGTCCCTGCCAAGTGGCTCGGGTGCGGATTCGCAGGGTTCAGACAAGTGACTGGCCGCGCCCCGCGAATCCTGGATCCGCTCGTCGCTGCCGATGCGTACAGTCAGGCTGGAAGCGCCGGCGTGGAGCACATCGCCATCGTTCAATGCTACCGTCCCGCCTTCGGGCGCGTGCGGGTCAACAAGCCGATCATTCACGCGTGTGCCGTTGGTGCTCAGGAGGTCCGCGACGGCCCATCCCTCCGCCGTGTGGAACAACAGGACGTGGACCCGGGACATCTGGTTATCGTCCAGCTCAAGATCGCAGCGTTCGTGCCGCCCGATCAGCACCAGGGGATGCTCGGTTTTCAGCAGGCTTTTGCCGTCAGCGTCGCGCAGTTCGATCCGCTGGGTGGCGGGCACGGTATGAACATCACGGGGAGTTCCGACTTCCTCGGAGTGATTCTTCTGGTCGTCGCGGTCATCCACGTCAGGCTGGGCCGCCTCCACGATCAACTGCCATCGTCGGATTTGGATGCGATCACCGGCGGCCAAGGCGCAGGCATCCGTCTCCCAGTCGTTGACAGAGGTTCCCGTGCTGCTGGCGAGGTCGCGAAGTACGGCTTGATTGCCCGTGCGGACGATCGCACAGTGCACCGGTGAGACCCGTGAGGAGCGGAGCCTGATCCCACAGCCGGGCCGGGTTCCGACGAGGGTGAGTTGCCGCCGGAGGGGCACGGAGTGCTTCGCGGCGCCGTCGGCGTCGCTGATCTGGAGCGCGAGAAGCTCAGGAGAGTTGCGGCACGTCGGTTCCACCGTCGCCGACTCCTGCTCGTGAGGCTACTTCGATCTGGCGCAACACGGTTCTCGGGCGGCTCCGCCGAAACCAGCGCCATCCGTAAAGCTATTATCGACCGGGGAGTCGCTCTGGCATGAAGGCGATGCCACGCCGCTACTCGAGGAGTGTACGGGCCGGGGAGGTCGGGTCGAGGGCGACGGCTTTGCGGGCGTATTCTTGGGCCTTGGCCGTGTTGCCGGTTTTCTGGAAGGCCAGCGCGGCGTCGGCGAAGTGTTGGGCCACCTCGGGCTCCAGCTCGCAAAGGACCTGGTACTCTTCCAGTGCTCCACCAGTGTCACCAAGGCGCATCAAGACGGCAGCGAGCGCGGCGTGAGTGGCCGGGCGGAACGGATCGACGTAGAACGTCTGCCGGTACCAGTACCGCGCCTGGGGCAACTCGCCGCGCTGCGCGTAGATCGCGGCGATTTTGGCCGGCACGTCCGCATCGTGCTCGTCGGTGCGGGCCAACTCCAGCAGTTGCGGTAGGGCCAAGTCGGGCCGCTTGCGGTCAAGGTAAATGCCGGCCAAACCGGAGTAGCTGAACGAATCCCGTGGACAGTTGCGCTGCAACTGCTCGAGATAGCCTATCGCCTCGTCGAACCGCTCGCGGCGCAGCAGGATTCCGCCCAGCAGCTTCGGCGCGGTCCAGCCCGCGGGGTCGAGCACCGCCAGGCGCTCCAGTGCCGGCAGCATCTCGTCCTCCAGCAGCTTGCGGGCGGTGCCCTGCTTGTCCCGCGCGAACCGGGCCAACACGTTCACGAAAACCTCCAAGCCGTTTTTCTCATTCTCGTCGACGGCCAATGCCTTGCGCGCCGCGCGCAGGGCCTTGTCGTAGTTGTGGTCATCGTACTCCGCCTTGGCCAGCCGTCCGAGTACGCCGGCGTCATCGGATTGAATCAACGCCCAGGCGCGCAGCTTGACGACGTTCGCCGGCGGATCGAGCGGGAAGCCCCACCCGGCGACCTGGGCGCGGGCCCATTCACGAAAGTCGGCATCGAACTGCGCGGTGCCGATCCCGGTCTGCTCGAGAAACACCTGCTCTTGGGTGGATCCCGCGCGGAAGTCCACCAACATGCGGTTGAGCACGTCGTATCCAAAGCGCTCGACCAGATACTCGCACATCCATTCGCTCTGGGCGTAGGCCATCTGGCGATCGTCCTTGCGCCGCGGGCGGATGAAACCCCAATCGATGCTTTCGAGCGTGAAGAGCTCATCGCGCCTTACCCGATCGGCCAGCATTTCACACCACTCGAAGCTCCGCGGAGCGTCCTCCTGGGAGACCGCCAGTCCTTCGGTGTACCAGTGGGGGATGCGATTGTCCGTGGCGGCGAGCGTTACCGTGTGCGTAAACTCGTGGCGGAGCACGCGGGCGTAATTGTAAGAGCCGGTGGTTTGCGGGTCGTCGCGCGGAGATGACAGGGCGATGACTCGCCCGGTACAGGCTCCGACCGTGAAAATCCACGGCTTGCCGCTGATACGCACGGCAAAGGCCCGCGCCGTCGGAAACACCTGAACGATGGTTTTGACCTCGGGGTAGGTCGCGTAATCCGCGCACACCTCGTCGTAAATCTCTTCGAGGTGCCGGGCCATGTAGCGCGGCAGCACCGACTCATGCTCGGCATCATAGCGAATGATGAAGTGCTCGGTCTCGTGCGTGGCGAAGGCCATGAACGAGTCGAGCAACTCCAGGGTGTTCTTGGTGCGGTCGTTGAACTCGTCCAGGGCCCAGGCGGCATCGAGCGCGCTCTGCGCCTTA
>JAUWNF010000554.1 GCA_030612785.1 Phycisphaerales bacterium | reverse complement strand
CTCCTCCCGCTGGCGCTGGCGTTCCTGCTGGGCCAGCGTTATCTGATGCGCTGGCGCGTCTCGCCCGCGAGTGGTGTATAATCCCGGCACCATGATCCGCATCGGCGAAGAGGATTTCGAGAGGCTGGTGCTCGAAGCCGTCGAGTCACTTCCCAAGACGCTGAAGGAGCGGCTTACCGATGTGGTGGTGGACATCGAAGCTATGCCGGATCGGGCGACGGCACGTAGCGTGGGGCTGCGTAGTCGGCGGCACCTGCTGGGGTTGTTTCACGGCGTACCGTTGACGAAGAAGAGTGTCAGCGATCATGCCAGTCTACCCAGCCGGATCACGATTTATCGGGACAACATTCGGCGTATCTGCCGCACCCGCGCGCAAATCGTGCATCAAGTGCGCGAGACCGTGCTCCACGAAATCGGGCATCATTTCGGACTGGACGAAGCGGACTTGCGGGATCTGGGTTACGGGTAGCCGCGCGGCGTGGGGTTGACAGTGCCCGCGGGCTGCCGTATGAATGGGTGGGGACGCAGTTAAGCGCAGTCGTGGCTTAGCTTTACGCTCCCTTACGGTCGCGGTTCGGTTACAAGGGTGACCATGGTTTACTCGCGACGGATCGCCATTGCTTTCCTCGGTTCCTACGTTCCGCGCCGTTGCGGCATCGCCACCTTCGGCCACGACTTGGCTTCTGCGGTCACCGAGCATCTCGATTCGCAAGCCCTTGGTGCCTCCGAGCGCGTTCGTTACGTCGCGATGAACGACCGGGACGGCGCGTACGACTACGGTCCGGAGGTAATCGCCCAGATCGGCCAACACCGCAAGGAGGATTACCGCAACGCCGCCGAGCTGCTCAACACCAGTAAGATCGACGTGGTGAGCCTGCAACACGAGTACGGGTTATTCGGCGGAAACTGGGGCGAATACCTCTTCGAACTTCTGGACCGTCTCCGCAAGCCCCTGGTCACCACCCTGCACACGGTCTTGACCGAACCGTCCGACCAGCAGCGCCAGGTACTGCGCCGCGTCTGCGAACGGAGCAGCGCCGTGGTGGTGATGGCCGAACGCGCCCGCAGCCTGTTGGCCGACGTCTACGGCGTCCCCTCCGACCGCATCAAGCTCATTCATCACGGCGTTCCCGACGTTCCCCTGGGGGATACGGAACCGTTCAAAGAACGTTTTCACGTCTCCGGGCGTCCGATGATTCTGACCTTCGGGTTGCTGAGCTCCAACAAGGGCATCGAACTGATGCTCGACGCATTGGCCAAGGTGGTGCCAGCCTGTCCCGAAGTCGTGTACGTGGTGCTGGGGGTCACACATCCCGGGGTAGTGCGCGAATCGGGCGAGTCGTATCGCATGTCGCTCGAAAGCCGGGCCGTCAAGCTGGGGATCCACAAGAACGTCAGCTTTCACAACCGCTACGTCTCGCTGGCGGACCTCTGCGAATACCTCCAGGCCGCCGATATTTACGTCACTCCGTACCGCGACAAGGAGCAAATCACCTCCGGAACGCTGGCCTATGCTCTGGCGTCGGGCAAGGCGATTGTCTCCACACCGTATTGGTACGCCCAGGAGTTGCTCGCCAATGAGCGTGGACGGTTGGTTGACTTCGATGACGTCGAGGGTCTGGCCGACAATCTGAGCGAATTGCTCCGTGACCGCGCGGTTCGCGAGACGGTCCAACGCAGCGCTTACAACTATGGTCGGCAGATGACCTGGCCGCGGGTCGCCAGGCAGTATGTCGCCGTCTTCGAGGAGGCTTGCCTGGAGGATGCCGAGCGACGGCGGTATGCGTTGGCGCCCGCGGCGACTCCGATGCGGCTTTCGCTACCGGAGGTTCGGCTCGATCATCTCTTCGTCATGACCGACGACACCGGGATGATGCAGCACGCGGTCTACGCCACGCCGGACCGCCGGCACGGCTATTCTACGGATGACGTGGCCCGCGCCCTCATCGTAACGGCGATGATGTGGACACTCTTTCAGGAAGAGAAAGCCCTGCCCATCATGCAGATGTATCTCTCGTATCTGCACTACTCCCAACCCGGTGCCGGCGAGCGGTTCCGCAACTTCATGTCCTACGATCGGCGCTGGCTCGAACCGGCCGGTAGCGAGGATTGTCAGGGGCGGGTGATGTGGGCCTTGGGACACCTGGTTTCGCACAGCCCCAACCGACTTACCCAGCAATTGGCCAAAGACCAGTTTCGTAGCGGGCTACCGGTGCTCGAATCGCTCACTTTCCCGCGCTCCTGGGCGTTGAGCATCCTGGGATTGCACTATTATCTGCGTGAATTCCGCGAAGACAGCACCGCGCGGGAGATGCTGACCACACTGGGCAACCGGCTCCAGGCCGCTTTCACCGAGCACGCGTCGGATGATTGGCCCTGGTTCGAAGACGAGGTCACGTACGACAACGGTCGCCTGCCCCAGGCCTTGCTCATCGCCGGATTCGGTCTGGAGCGGCGGGACATGGTCGATCAGGGTTTGCGGTCCTTGCGGTGGCTGCTGGACGTGCAGACGGCCGAGGAGGGTCACTTGTCCGTCATCGGGAACCAGGGCTGGTACCGGCGCGGTGGCGCGCGTTCGGTCTACGATCAGCAGTGCCTGGAGTCGGCGGCGTTGATTGGGGCGTGCAAGGCGGCCCATCGCGTCTCCGGGGACGCCAAGTGGCTTACCGAGATGCGCCGCTGTTTCGAATGGTATCTCGGGCGCAACGACGGCGGCGTGTCCATGGTGGATTTCAAGACCGGGGGGTGCTACGACGGCTTGCAACCTTCAGGGATTAGCTCCAATCAAGGTGCGGAGTCCGTGCTCTCCTGGCTGCTCTCCTTGTTGATCATGCACGAGATGCCGACCGGCGATGCCCCGGACGTGGGATAGCGGGGCGCCGGGATCGCTTGACCTGCTGAAAGCCGATCCCACATTCGGTTAGGCGGGTGGCATGCCTAAGCCGGCCAGAGGCCGGCGCAGGCATGTATCAATCGTGCCCGTGGATTGAGATTGCGTTACTTCGCTTGCCAAGGGGATGTGCCGGTGGTGCCGAACCTGGGGAGTACTCCGCCGAT
>JAUWNF010000571.1 GCA_030612785.1 Phycisphaerales bacterium | reverse complement strand
CTGCGCCTTTGTCCGAACCGCGACCATAACAGGCTGTCGAGTTAATCGTCCACGGTGATCCCCAGTGTAGCGTCACCCCTTGTGGGTGACGAGAAACGAGGCTGCGCCGCCCACAAGGGGCGACGCTACAGATTAAATCGTCGGGTGGCATGCCGAAGCGGAGCGCAGCAACGCGCAGGCATGTATCGGTCGTTCGCCTGTCGATCGGCGGAATACTCCCCACGTTCGGCACCACCGGCACATCCCCTTGGCAGGCGAAGTAACGCAATCTCAATCCACGGGCACGGTTGATACATGCCTGCGCCGGCCTCTGGCCGGCTTAGGCATGCCACCCTCCGCTTGTCGCATTCCCACCGCTAAAGCGATGGGCCACCCGCTGGCGCCGTTCGTCTCATCACTTCGCGGCAGACGGCCACCACGTGCTCGGTGGTGAAGCCGAAATGCTTCATAATCTTTTCAGCCGGTGCCGACTCGCCGAACGCATCCACGCCGACGACCGCTCCCTTGAGCCCGACGTAGCGGTGCCAACCGAACGTCACACCGGCCTCCACGGCGACTCGGGCCTGCACTTCCGACGGTAGCACCAGTTCGCGGTAGTCGCTCTCTTGCCGCTCGAAGCGCTCCCAGCACGGCATGCTTACCACCCGTACGCGCACGCCCTCCGCCGTAAGCCGATCCTGGGCCTGGAGGCACAAGTGTACCTCCGAGCCACTGCCCAGGATGATGACGTCCGGTCGCCCGTCGCAGTCGGCCAAGACGTACGCGCCCCGGGCGACGCCGCCGGACGAGCGATACCGCGATCGGTCCAATGTGGGGAGGCTCTGGCGACTGAGCGCCATCAACGCCGGACCCTGGCTTGTCCGCATGACCAGCCGCCACACCTCGGCGACCTCGTTCGCGTCGCAGGGTCGATACACGTCCAATCCGGGAACCGCCCGCAAAGCTGCCAAGTGCTCCACCGGCTGATGTGTCGGACCGTCTTCGCCCACCCCGATGCTGTCGTGTGTGAAGATGTACACCACCGGCAGCTTCATCATCGCCGCCAGCCGAATCGACGGACGGCAGTAATCCGTAAAGGTCAGAAAGCTCGAGGCGTACGGGCGCAGCTTCGACAAGGCCATGCCGTTAGCGACGGCAGCCATGGCGTGCTCGCGGACGCCAAAGTTGATGTTCCGTGCGTCCCAGGCGTCTTTGGCGAAATCACCACCGTCGGCGATACGCGTCTTGGTCGAGGCCGCCAGGTCCGCGGCTCCGCCCATGATCCAGGGCACCCGCGCCGCGATCGTTCCCAACACCTTGCCGGACGAGGCGCGCGTTGCCAGCCCCTTGGCGTCCGCCTCGAACGCAGGAACATCCTTATCCCAGTCGGAAGGCAACTGGCCGCGCTGCATGATACGCCACTGCTCCGCCAGGTCCGGGTGCTCCCGGGCGTACGCGTCGAAGCCGGCCTGCCATTCTCCTCGCAAGCTCCGTCCTCGGGATTGGCACCGCTCGGTCAGGTGCGTGCGCACCGCATCGGGGATGAAGAACTTCTTGCCCGGATCCCAGCCGTAGTGCTTTTTCGCACCGATGATCTCGTCCTCGCCCAGCGGTTCGCCGTGGGCTTTGGATTTGCCCGCCCGCGTAGGCGCGCCGTAACCGATCACGCTGTCCACCATCAGCAGCGCGGGGCGCTCAGAGCCCGCGATCGCCCAGTCTAAACCCACACAGAGCGCCTCGAAGTCGTTCACATCCTTCACTTGGTGCACGCGCCAGCCGTAGGCCTCGAAGCGCTGGGCCACGTCGTCGCTGTAGGCGATCGAGGTCGGACCGTCGATGGTGATGCCGTTGTTGTCGTAGATCCAGACCAGGTTGTTCAAACCCAGGTGACCGGCCAGCGATGCCGCCTCGGCGGTGACGCCCTCCATCATGCACCCGTCGCCCAGCAAGGCGAAGATGCGGTAGTTGACGATCTCGTGGCCTGGACGATTGAAGTAGGCCGCCAGCCACTTCTCCGCGACGGCCATCCCCACGCTGTTGCCCGCCCCCTGCCCCAGCGGACCGGTGGTGGTTTCCACGCCCGGGGCCACTCCGTACTCCGGATGCCCCGGCGTGCGGCTGTGCAACTGCCGGAAGTTCTTGATCTCGTCGAGTGAAAGCTCGTATCCACTCAGGTGCAAGGCGCCGTAGAGCAGCATGGAGGCGTGCCCCGCGGAGAGCACGAAGCGATCTCGGTTGGGCCAATCCGGGTCGGCCGGGTCGAACCGCAGGTAGCGCCCGTACAGCGCGTACGCCACCGGTGCCAACGCCATCGCCGCGCCCGGATGCCCGGAGTTGGCTTGCTGGATGGCGTCCATCGCCAGCGTCCGGATTGTGTCGATACAGAGTTTCTCGATGCCCGCCTGTCGGTCCATACCGGCTCCTCGTACTGCCGCGTCCTCGGGACGTACGCAGGTACGCTATCAGCCATCGGTGCAGGATTCAAGTAGGGTATGTCAATGACGGGTCCTGTGAGGTTCACCCGCCGGCCTCACCCAGAAGCACGGCGTAGCCGGTCCAGGTCCAATACGACACCTGATAGACGATCCGCGTAGGGGTCGCGCGCTTGATCGCGACCTCGTTGAGGCTGACGTTGATCGCGGTCCAGACACCTTGGGCACCGAAGGTGATCTCGTCGCGACAGCAGCATGCTCCACATTGCTCGAAGTGTTGCTGCCGAACTCTACCAGGGGCTGGGCAGACACGTCTTGCCGATCCCGACCTGACCCGCTTGGCCTCCCTCCCTGCGCGATACTTCCCTCACGCGGATCGGGCGGCGCAACGATCGCGCCACGCTCGCCGGGACCGCTCCGTGCTGACGGGGCAAA
>JAUWNF010000641.1 GCA_030612785.1 Phycisphaerales bacterium | reverse complement strand
GCGGAACGTACAATGGGAGGGTCCCCGGCGGGCTTCCGGTCGGCGTAGGTGTGGGAGAATTGCGCAGCGCGAGTGGCGGAATTGGCAGACGCGCAGGATTTAGGTTCCTGTCCCAAATGGGGTCCCGGTTCGACTCCGGGCTCGCGCAATCTGTTGTGACTACGCGGTTTAGGAGTGAACCGCCATCAACCTACGTAGCCGAGAAAGTGCATGAATACGCTTTGGGTGAGGATCGGGATCGAGAGCGATTGCGCTGTCTGGAGCGTGTCGTTGAAAGAGTCGTAGGCCTTTTGACGGACCTCGTTGCGCTGTTGGGCCTCGGGAGTCGCGTCGGGGAAGCTGAACGGTTTCGGCGGGGCGGCACCCACGACCAGGAAGTCCACCCGCGCGGACAGCTCCCGCGCGACCGTCCCGCCCCAGTTTTCGACCAAAGACTCAATCTGCCTGTCCCCCTCCACATCCACCTGGCCATCGCCGTCAATGTCGAAACGCCCGAGCACCATGAACTGCAGGGAGCGCTCGCGATCGAACACGGGGTTGGCCACCACATCGCCCTCCAGGATCGGCTCTCTGCCGTGGATTTCCACGATTCGGCATTCGGCGGCGCTGTCGAAGATGTTGACCACTTCGATCCGGGCCTTCCCTTGCCCGTCGGCGGGGATTCCCGACCCGGCCGAGTAGACCGCAAACTGCAGTCCCAGCACCATGCCGGCATCGCGACCGAGGTCTATATACACGACCTCCTCGCCGGGCTTGGCCGTCACCACGTACCCGTCGGCCTGGCGAGCTGTGATGAGTTCCTGAGGCGTGATCTGCAATTCGCCCAAGCGTTCCTGAAGTTCGCCGTATCGGTTCTGCAATTCGTCGAACTTGGTCAACACGCGCTTGGTTTCGGCTCGCTGTTTCTGAATGTCACCTGAGAAGCGGGCGTCCAAATCCCTCAGTTTCTGGTCGAACCCATCGACTTCCCGATCGCGCATGGTGCCGTAGTCCTCCCAGGACTCCTTTAGTTCGTTAAGCTTCCGCCCGAGTTCGGCAATCTGCTCGTCGAAAGCCGTCTTCTGGGCGGTATTGGCCGAGGACAAAGCGTCAAGCTGGTCGACGAGTTCCTGATTGCGGGCCTGGGCCGTGGAGAGGAGCTGATTGTGACTTTTCAACGCTTGGTACAGTATCTCCAGCGCTTGCAGATATGAGCCCTCGTCGAGCATCACGCCATCCGGCAGCACTTCGTCGTCGCTCATCTGCGCGCCCAGTTCACTCAGCTTGGACTTGGCCGTCTCCGGGGCGTCGGCGGCCTCGCCGGTGGCGGTCGTTGCCAGGGCGGCGCGGGCCTGCTCTGTGGTTCGCAGCCGCGTTTGGTTGGAATCGAGTTGCTCCCGCAGGTCGTCGTTCTTGGACACAAGGTCCTTCTGATCGGTGTAAAGCAGGACCAATAACACCGTGGAAGTCAGCCACAAAGCCACAAACGCGATCAACCAGACGTGAATCCCGCTGACCCCGCCTTTTGCTTGCGCTTTGGCCGTCGCCATACGCGTTTCCTCCAGCCAGTGTCGATCAGGTTGCGTGTCGGAGTTCGGACATCGTCCGCCCCGACGTTTCCGGTGGGCGCCTTAGAGAGACGGGCGGCGAGGACCCCACGCGGTCCCCATCCGTCCACGGAGCAGGGCACGCCATACCTTCTGCTCATTCTCCCCGGTGCTCCCCTCGGCGTCAAGGAGACCCGCGATATGGTCAAGCGGGGGTGTGACCATATTTTGCGGCACCAGACGTCCGCTGATCCGAGCCCGGAGCGCAAGCGACGGGGCGAACGGTTTCCCGTCGCTTGCGCTCCGGGCTCGGACCAAATGTGCGGCAATCCGCGAAGTACGAGTACCGTGAACTACGCCCAATGGAAGTGTGGGCAGATAAAATCAACCGCACTCCGGAATATGACCACACCCTCAGGCGGGTAGAGTCCGCCGTAGCGGCCGGCGTCTCGCCGGGCGGTCCGACCTCTGGGGCTATGCACCAGCTACGAATCCGCCGCCAGCGGATCGCTGGGTCGGCCGCACTCGGGGCACCGGGGGGTGGTGCACCCGCGAACGTCGTAGCGACACCACGGGCACTCGTTGGGATACTTCTCCCGCAGGTGGGTCCAAACGCGGGTCAGGATCTCGCCGCGCAACGGCCACCGCAGTACCAGGGCATCCAGGGCCGGAATGAGCGCGGGCCCGATGATTACGATCAGGGCTTCCTGCCAGGTTGGCCGGGCCATGGGCATGAACCACACGCGGTCGAGCACGCGCCACAACG
>JAUWNF010000525.1 GCA_030612785.1 Phycisphaerales bacterium | reverse complement strand
CCCCGCCCCCGGCGAAACACCCCCCCCCCCCAGCGCACCCCGAAGCGGAAGACGCCGACCCAACCCCCTGCCGCCGCCAAAGATGATAAGACCGAGGATGCCGCGTCGGCTGAGGTCTCGGGCGGCGCCCTAGACGCCGCCTACGAGCAGATGCTCAAACCGGCGGAAGAGCGCAGGTACTCGAGCAGCATCCAGGACGGCACCTACGCTGATCTGCTCGACGCCTTTTTGCGCATGTCAGGGCTCGCCATCCTGGGGGATACGCCCGACGGCCCAGTGACGTACGTCAGCACTGAGGAGTTGGACTACGCCGCCGCCGTGAGCCGCATGCGCAAGATTCTGTTCAACCATCCGGAGAACTTCTATATCTGGCGGGCGGGCAATTCGTGGCAGGTCTTTCGGATCACCGAAGCCCAGCGCTGGATGACGCCCGATCGGATCTACACCAGCGCGCAAGGTTTCCTGGACGCCGAGTTGGATGAGATGGAAATCGTGCTGGTTCTGTATACGCCGGAAACGGGCCGGGTGGCAGACCTCGAAACGATCCGAGATTTCATGCCCGACTACGTGCGCATCGCGCCGTATCAGGATAAGAACGCGCTGACCATACTGGCTCTGGCCCGTGACATACACAAGTACCTTGATCTGGTAAGAATCTTCAAAGACGTCGAGGACGACCCGCGCCCGCTCGAAGAGATTCGCATTCACCATGTGCTGCCTTCCTATGCCGTGGAGTTGCTCCCTAAATTCATGCCGGCTCTACATAAAGGTACGTCGGCCGCGAGCGCCCCACGCAAGGGCAAGGCCAAACGCAAGTCCAGTTCCAGTCTTGCCGGCGTCAAGGGGCACGGCATCAACCTGATTCCCCTTGACGAGCGCAGCTTGCTCTTCGTCCGGGCCATGCCCGACAAGATCGCGGAGATCAAGAAGTATCTGGCTATCATCGACGTCGAGCACGGTCCCGGCGACACACCGGTCATCATTGAACTGAAACACATCCGGGTGGAACAGATGGTGAGCCGGCTCCGCCCGCTGTACAGGGCGCAGGCTGCCCCGGCGACCGGTAAAGGCAAGAAGCCCAAACGCGGTGCCAAAGTGGCGACTGGGGGCGGGGCGATCAGCACCGCCGCGCTCAATATCTTTCCCAATCCCGCCAACAACACGCTGATCGTGCTGGCCGACGAGGAGGAACTGACCAAGCTCCGCATGTACTTGAGCTTGTTCGACGTTCCTTCCGAGAACCAGACGGTGCGGCTAACCTTGCAGCACACCGAGGCGGAGCGTGCCGCGGCGCTGGTCGAGCAGATTGCGGGGAGTCTCGATCCTTACACCGCCATAGCGATGATTACCCCGGATCCGGTGGACAACGCCTTGATCGTGGTGGCTGACGCGCAGGCTATCGAGCTGGTCCGGGGGATCATCACCGACATCGATCAACCGCCGAGTAGTGGCGAGCCGACCCCACACTTTTACCGGTGCCGCAACGCGGCACCATCGGTTCTGGTCAACCGGCTCAACAACCTGGACCAGCAATCCTCCGGGGCGACGCCCTCGCGCAAGAAGGGCAAGAAGGGCAAGCAGACGCCTCGAAGACCGACGCCGGGCGGCACCAAGTATCACGGCGATGACGCCGGCGGTTCGTTGTACGTCATCTGCACCGACACTGAATGGGAGGAGCATTACGTGCCCCTCCTGGAGATGCTCGACCGCCCGACGCAACGCGAGATCATCGTGATTGCGGTCGAAAACGCCGATCCCCAGGAGGTCATCGACCAGGTCACCCGCGCGCTGGGTGCCTCCCTGAAAGGCTCCGGCGCCCAGCCGGCGCTGCTGCCGCACCCGAACGGTATCATGGTGCTGGGCGCGACCGAGAGCGTGTTGGAGCACATTCGCGACCTGGTGCCGGAGTTTGACGTCGACCCGGAGATCCAGCTGCGGACCTTCACGCTGCGGTATGCCGCCCCCGGGGAGATCAAACCCATTTTGGACTCGCTGGTGGTCCAAAGCCCGGGACCCAGACCGAAGTCCGAACGCGGGAAGAGGGGCAAGCGGTCCCCCGCACCGAAAGCCAACGGCAGCCGGAACGTGCAGATCATTCAGTCCGGCCGCAACGACCTGATCGTGGTGGCCCCACCGGAGGAGATGGCCGAGATCGCCGAATTGATCGCCGAACTCGACGTCGATCCGCTGGACATGACCGTAAGAGTCTACGAGTTCCCGCCGGGCAGCGACGTGCGCGAAATCGCCCAGACGCTGTCGTCGTTCTATCCCGGAAGCACCTCGGTTCCGATCGGCGGTGCCAAGAGCGAGAAGAAGAAGCGCGGCCACCAGCAGACCAGGCCGGGTGACATCCGCTTCATCCCGCAGGCATCAACCCGCAAGATTCTGGTCTCCGCCCCGGCAGACACGTTCGCCGACATCGAGGAGAAGATCGCCCTGCTGAGACCGGAAGAGGGCGTGACCGGTCCGGTCGTCGAGTTCTATGCAGTGAGTGAACTCGACCCCGAGACGATGGCGAACGTTTTGCAGCCGCTCCTGGAGGTCAAGCACCAGGAACTGGTGGACACCGGCGTGCTTCCCGCGAAGGCGCCCAAGGGCAAGGGCGCGGCGGCCTCCTCGGTGTGGGTGACGCCCGATCCATTAGGTGACCGGGTGATTGTGGTGGCCCCGGCGCAGTTGTCCGCGGAAGTCCAGTTACTTATCGAGCGGCTGGACCGGGCGGATCGCGAGCGGGTGTTCAGGACGATCGCGCTGGAGAGGGCCGATCCCGCCGAGATGGTGAACGCCATTCGCGCCCTGCTTGCCAGTCGACCGAGTTCGCCGGGGGCCACCCCGAAACCGAGCGGCAAGAAGGGCCATAGATCGGCGCCGCGCAAAACGCAGAGCGCCGGCGGGCAGGACGTAACCGTCGTAGCGGCGCCTGGTGGCTCCGCCGTGGTGGTGAGCGGCTACGCCGAGGACGTCGCGCCGGGCGAGGACTGGGTAAAGCGACTCGACGAAGCCTCCAAGGGCGGGCGGAGCATCAAAATCTACGTCCCCAAAAACCTCGACGTCGAGAAGTTCGCGGACATGGTGATGAACCTGCTGGACTCCGGCGGGGGCAAGAACCCGTCCAAACCGAAGGGCGACAAGGGTTTCCTGGACCTCGACTGGGGATTCGACACCGGGGGGCCGCGGCGTGGCAAAGACGTCTGGTTGGTCACCTACACATGGGCGGGCACCATGGTTGTCAGCGCAA
>JAUWNF010000486.1 GCA_030612785.1 Phycisphaerales bacterium | reverse complement strand
ACGCAACTACAGGCCCGCGTCTTCCAACTTCTGGGCCTGTAGCCAGTCTCCGGAAGCGCCTCCGACCCCCAACCTCGGTCGCCGAAAAGACTTGCGCGTCGCCTACCGCCGGAACTTCGGTTTAAGCAGCGGTACCCGCTTGTTGCGAAGCCCCTTTGTCGAATAGACCAGTTCGGGAATGCAGCCAACCGTGACCCAGTCGTCCGCGATATGTTCCCGAAACAAAAACACCGGCTCGCTGGCCCGAAGGCCGTTCAGGAGCATGGGGCCAAAGAGGCGAAGCTGGTACTCGTCGCAGGCCTTCATGAAGTCCACGGCCATGGGCGCGCTGATATCGGGATCGCCGGTCTGATCGGCTGCCGGCTGGCGGCGATTCAACGCCGATCGACGGAACGGATTCACGAAACCCTGCGGCATGCAATTGCCCCGCTGAGGATCGGCCGCCCACTCGAACAAGGACCGCATGGCATCGAGGACGAACCCTTGGCCGCGCATGGTTCGCTTGGTGCTGTTGGCGTGCCCGTTGGGCGCAACGGCTCGGTTTTCCAGGAACGCAGCGAAGCTGAGCGCGAACTGGCGGTCGACATTCACTGCGTAGCGGTAGGACTTGCGAATCACCGCGATCTCTGTGCAGGCCACGTAATGAGCCAAAGCTGAGATGTACCGGTCGACCGTAGCGGCGGCAATCTCGCCCGCGTCCGCCCGCCGGCGAAGATCCGCCGCGAATCGGTCCACCAGTTCCCGGTGCTTCAGCCGGCGACGGCCTCGCCCCGACGTTCGGAGGTCCTCAAGCCGGCGATCGACGTCCCTGGCCACGGACAAGGCGTCGACCAGGTCGCCGTTGACCCGCTCGCAGAGGTTCCCCTTGGCCGCGGGATCCCACCATTGAACGAGGAAATGGCCGCTCCGGGCATAGATTCGAGCCTTCTTGGGCGGTGCCACGCCGCCAGGGAACTCGGTGATGCGGCGGAGCCGATGCCGTTCTCCGTATCTCTCCGCCCAGGTTCCCCGCCTGGTGGGTATAGTGAAACTTGGGGTCTCGGCGGTCGATCTGCGATAATAGGCCACGTTATCGGTCCTGGGCCGCCCCGGTGATCGAGTTCTCTCTGGTGGATCGCGTCAGGCGTACCGCCCAATAGGCGTTCACGCACCCGCCACGGAGGCGGGATGGCGGCCCGACCGAGCTGTCACAAGGAGTGCATTCGATGATGAGTCGACTCATGGCATCCCCCCAGCTGGGCCACGAGACCTTCGAATTCGAGTTGTGCACCCGGCCGCTCGACTTCACTGACGTGGGCGGCCCCAGACTTCAGTACTACTGGATGGACGGCCGCCAGCTGCGGAGGGGTAATTGCCAGAACTACCGTGCCTGCGTCGACTCCTGGTGGGCTTGTATGGGATCCGAGGGGCTGACGCAGATGACGTGCACGATGAGCGAGGCTGACCGGGAGCAGGTCGCTGCTAACCAGATCAACTTGGTGCTGGCCAGTCTGTATCCGCTGGTCGCGCAAGCGAAAGGCCCCCGGCAGTCATTTCGCGACGCGTTCCCGCGGAGGCGCCCTCCCGCCCGCGCTGACGCGCAGGACCCCGGACGGTACGCGTCGTGCGATAGCGAACGGCATCGCCTGGAGAATCTCCTCCTCAGGCCGGCGTGTGCCGAGGTTTCGGCGACGTTGAACCAGCGCCGAGCAGGCCGTGTCGAGTGCGCCTGGGCTTGCTGCTTCGAGATGTTTCACGCGGGCGCGGGCGCCAGTCCGTTCGTGTTGAACCGTGAATTCACCATCGGAGACATATCCAACGCCATGATGCCGACCCGACGCCTGATTCGGATCGCTTCCCGCTGCTGCCAACGCCGCCGGAGATGAGCAGCACCGCCGGGAACGGTCAGTCGTCCCACGGCAGCGTCAGCGTTCCTGCGAACGCCGCCGGCGCTCGTGTTGGCCGTGGGCCGACAGCGCGACGTGCAGACCCACCAACCGAGCGACGAGGACGACGAGGATGACCTGCCCGACGATGGCCTCCATGATAGCGAGCATGCGGGCGAAGGCGGACGAGGGCGTGATGTCGCCGTATCCCAGCGTGGTCAGCGTCGTGAAGCTGTAGTAGAGCATCCCGATGTACTGCTCCGCCCGGTCTGCTGCCGCGTTGAGTTCGGCGCTCGCGGACGCCGGGGTGGAAAATGCGGTCGGATCGAATCGCGCGACAAGCACAAACAGGTTCGCCCAAAGAACTCCCAGCAACATGTAGACGCAGAGTGAGGCGTTGATCGCGTTCAGCGAGATTCTGTTGGCTTCAAACAGGTACTTGAGGATGAGTACGATCGCGAACGCCACAAACAAAGCGCCGGCCAGCAAGTGCGCGGACTCGGCAGGTTCGTTCTGGAAGAACACGTCGACCACTCGCAGCAGGATGGACGACGCGGCCAGCACGATCGCGAATGCAATGGTCTTGCGAGTCCTGCTAATTGCGGGAACGGCCGCAACGACCACTAGGGCGAAGAGCAGCGCAACCAGGCCAGTCCCCCAGATTCCGCCGTCCCTATCTCGAAGTTCATGAACTGCCGGAGTCAGCAGCAGGAGCAGAAACAGCGTTGCCAGAAGAAGCGTAAAACGGTGTTCGGAAAATCGGATCAACATCAACCTTCGTTGCGCCGCGACTGGCGTTATACAGAAGTCACGATCGTCGCGCGAGTCGTTCACTCGCCGCCTGAACCACGTAGAAGAGCAGGGGCACTGCAATCACGCCAATCAGTGTCGCGGCCAACATGCCCATGAACACCACCATTCCAAGCACCTGGCGACTCGCGGCCCCCGCACCCGTTGCAATGAGCAGCGGGACGACGCCGAGGATGAATGAGAACGCGGTCATGAGTACCGCCCTGAAGCGTACCCGGGATGCTTCTACGGCCGCATCAAAGACGCCCTGCCCGGCATCTTGTCGCGCCTTGGCGAACTCAACGATGAGGATGGCGGTCTTGGCGGACAGACCGATGAGCAGCACGATGCCGATTTGGGTATAGACATTGTTGTCAAAGCCACGCAACGCCACGCCGGCGACCGCTCCCAGCAGCGCCGCCGGCACAGCCAGAACAACCGCCAGGGGAAGTGACCAACTCTCGTATTGGGCCGCGAGCACGAGGTACACCATCACGATCGAAAACACGAAGATCAAGCTTGCCGCGCCCTGCGCGGCTTTCTCCTGGAATGAAACGTCGGTCCACTCGAAGCCCATCGAGGGTGGAAGCAGCCGCGCCGCCATTTGCTCGATCATGGTCATGGCTTCACCGGAGCTGTAGCCTGGCGCCGCCTTTCCGTTGACGCGGGCAGCCGGGTAGATGTTGAAGTGCGTGACCGTCTGCGGGCCGACGCTCTCCTCGACGTCGAGCACAGTGGCGAGCGGGATCATTACGCCCGTCGGACCCCGTACTTCCAGTCGGCGGATGTCTTCCGG
>JAUWNF010000298.1 GCA_030612785.1 Phycisphaerales bacterium | reverse complement strand
GGGGCCCCCCCCCCCGCGCGCCGGCCCCGGGGGGGGGGCAAAGGGGTGGGGGCCCCCCCATATGGCCTTTGGGGGGGGCCGATGGCCGCGCCAAGTCTCTGCGCTCGGCACCCCAGGCAAGCGCAACCATTGGCACCAGATCATTTTGCTTCCGGCGTTTCCTCCGGCGCGTACCCGGGCGCGTCGTCATCGTCATCGGCCAGCGTCGCCGCAACGCCGGCAGCCAAGTCCTCGAAATCATCGTCGCTGATCGTGCGCAGGTCGAAGCAGATGGCCTCGTCGTGCACCCGAGCCACGATCGGCACTTCGGCGTCACGCAGCAGGTGAACGGCCTCGGACACCTTGATTGCCTTCGGTCTCCACTGCACGCCTACCGAAGGAATCTCCGCCATTGGCAACGAGCCTCCCCCGACGTAGGCCGTCGCCGAACAGACGTAGAACGATTCGCCGGGCGCACTTCGCTCCAGCAGTGTGCAGAGCGTCCGGGCGCGCCGGGCCAGCGCGTCGGCATCCGCGGCGATCATGGCCAATCCGGGGACGTTTTCCACGGCCCGTTCTGGATCGATATACTGCCGCAGCGTCGCTTCCAACGCCAGCAGGGTCAGCTTGCCCGTACGGTAGGTCCGCATCAGCGGATTGGTCCGGAGGCGCTCGATCAGGTCCTTGCGCCCGGCGACGATCCCGGCCTGCGGACCGCCCAGCAGCTTGTCACCGGAGAAGCAGATAAGGTCCGCCCCGGCCTTTATGGACGCCGCCGCGACCGGCTCCGCAGGCAAGCCCAGCGAGGTCATATCCAGCAGGGCTCCACTTCCAAGATCATCGATCGCGATCAGATCGAACCGGCGGGCCAGCCGCGCCAGCTCGTCAATCGGGGTCTCCTCGGTGAAGCCGATGATCCGGTAGTTGCTGGTGTGAACGTGCATAAGCGCGGCAGTGTGATCGCTGACGGCTTGCTCGTAGTCGGCAAGACGCGTGCGATTGGTCGTGCCGACCTCGCGGAGATGAGCCCCACTGGCCACCATGATCTCCGGCAGCCGAAACGACCCGCCGATTTCGATCAACTGCCCGCGAGAGACGATCACCTCGCGGTCCTTGGCGATGGTGTTCAAGATCAGGAGCGTGGCGGCGGCATTATTGTTCACCACCAGCCCCGCCTCCGCCCCGGTCACCCGACGGATTAGATTCTCGACGTGCCGCTCGCGGCGCCCTCGCTTGCCGGTTTCGAGGTCAAGCTCGAGGTTGCAATACCCCGCCGTCGCTTCGAGGATGGACTCGATCGCGTCCGCCGCCAGCGGTGCGCGCCCGAGCCCGGTGTGCAGGATGATTCCCGTCGCGTTAATCACCCGCCGCAGGGAGGGGAGGCTCCGGCGCACGAAGAGGTCTTCGGCAACTTCGAGCACCGTCTCCCGATCTACCGCCACCGCGCCGTCCCCTGCAAGGATGCGCCCGCGCAGCGTGTCGAGGGCGTCGCGCAGTGCCTCGACGACGAGAACGCGGGACGTCGCCCGAATCCATTCGCCGACCTCCTCCACGTTCAACAGGTCGTCGACCGACGGCAACTCGCGCAGCTTGGCTTTTTGTTCCGGCGTCATGGGTTCGCCAACACCCGGGTGTCGCCCGCGCGGCGGGTGAATCCCACCCGGTCCAGATGTTCCAGGATCGGCACCATATATTTACGACTCGTGTTTAACCGTCCGCGCAGAACCGAGACCGTGACCTCCTCGCCCGTAGCGACCATGTCCCGGATGGTGTCGCGCAGTTTCGCTTCCGCCAACGCCGCCAGATAGATGTTCGCGTCGACGCAGACCAGCGCCCCGTGCGCCGCCGCGATCTTCAACAGCCGCTCGATCCGCCTGGCGTCGAATCGGGCGGCGACCCGCAACCGATTCGGCGCCGGCGGCTGGAAGCCGGTCTCCTCGAACTCCCGAACCATGTCCGCCATGATCCGCTCGTCCTGCTTCGAGAGCGCCGGTGCGAATTCCGGCAGACATACGTACTTGCCCAGCACCTTGACGCGCCCGGCGTCGACCAGCCGCTCGAACAAGGGTCGCCCAACGCCCTTTTGGCTCTTGCGATCCAGCCATCCGATGAAGCGATCCGTGAGGCATCCGGGCTCTTCCGGGTTGCCCTGATGGAAGCGCTCCAACCAGCGCTCGGCCCGCACGAGCAGATCATCCAACGTCGTGGCGGAAACCGGAACGCTACACCCGGCGATGGTGAGCAGGCGTCCACCCTGCTCCAGTTGGCGCAACCGCTCGGCGATCTGGTCGACGTGAATGCCGGTGGCCGCTGACAGGGCGAGTTCGCTCGGCCGTTCAAAGCGGGCCATACGCAGCACCTCGTCGAGCCGGCGGAGCGCGTCGCCGGATTGCATCGCCTCCAGACCCCCGGTGTTGGCCACAAACGCCCGTCGCTTGCGCCGCGATCCGAAGCGCAGGACCGTGCCTCCCCCGATGGTTCGGGAGGCGTTTTCGTGGCGCAGGATAAAGCGCTGTCCGAACTCCACCACCACCGGACCTGCGAGTCGAAGCTGAGCGAGCGACTCGGTACCCGGGCGCCCGAAACCGTCACCGTGAGGCACGATCCGCCCGACTACTTCGGCGGTTCCGACCGCGAAGCGCACGCGCGACAGCGGTTTGATGTCCCGCGACAGTGAACGCACGAACCGCGCATGCACGTCCACGATCTGGGCCGGCGTCAGGTAACCCGGCGTCGCCAACTCATCGCCGGGATTGATTTGGGCCCGATCCACGCCAATGAGGTTCAGCGCGGCGCGCTGCCCGGCTTGAACAGCCGAGGCCTCGTGACCATGAGTCTGCGCGTCCCGTACGCGAACCGAAAGCCCCCGAGGCAATAGCTCGAGCATGTCCCCCGGCGCGACCGTGCCCTGGAGCACCGACCCGGTTACCACCGTCCCACGCCCCGCCCCGGTGAACACCCGATCGACGGCCAAGCGGAAAACGCCCGTCGAGGCGCTCTCGGTCGCGTCCGCCGCCGCTTGCACCAACGCCCGACGCAACTCGTTCAACCCCGTCCCAGTGGTCGACGACGTGCCCACCGTGGGCCAGTCGGGCAGACCGTTGTCGCGGAGCAGTTGGGCGACGTCCTCGCGCACGAGTTGGACGAGGTCGTCATCGGCCAGGTCGGTCTTGGTGATCGCCACCACGCCACGGCGCACTCCCAGAAGCGCAAGAATCTCGACGTGCTCCACGGTCTGGGGCATAACCGAATCGTCGGCGGCCACCACCAGCAAGGCCACGTCAATGCCCGTCGCACCCGATACCATAGTGCGGACGAAACGCTCGTGCCCGGGCACGTCCACCACGCCGAAGACAACGTCGTCGATCATCATCTGGGCGAAGCCCAGCTCGATGGTCACGCCGCGGCGCTTCTCTTCGGGCAGACGGTCCGTGTCCGTGCCGGTCAACGCCTTGACTAACGCCGTTTTGCCGTGGGCGATGTGTCCGGCCGTTCCCAGGATGAGATGACGGGGCGCGCCGACTGGCGGGGTGGCGTCTGAATTCGTCACCGTTTCCATAACATCATTATAACACGGCAATCTCGTGGCTTAACACCAGTTCCAGAAAGTGATGCAAAATCCGAGCGGTGACACCCCAGATCGTTGCGTCGTCGATGGGATAGATCAGAGCGTCTCCGATGGCCGACGTGGATCGCGAACAGAAACCCGCAGCGGCGTGCAACTCCACCAGATGGGCCAGCGGAATCTCCAGCACCCGGGCCACTTCCCGATCATCAGCGTGAACCTCGGACGGGTGCGTCCAACGTCCCACGAAGACTTCCAGGTCGTTCTTTGAACTAGCCGTCTGGAAGTGCCCCAACTCACCGAGGATCTCCACCGTGGAGCGTTCGATGCCCAACTCCTCCTGCAGTTCGCGCAGGGCCGCGTGGCGCGCACCGTGGTCGGTGGGTTCGATTCGTCCGCCGGGCAGGGCCACTTGGTCCCGCCAGTGGTAGCCTTCGGAGTCGGCCTTTTGGATGGCCAACAAGATGGTCTCGGCGCGGTCCACCAGGAGCAGGCAGACGCTGTCCCTCTCGTAGCCCGGCGGAGCCTGCCGTGTGGGTTGTGGAGCATGGGCAATTGCCCGGCGCAGCGCGGAGTAGTCAACGGTCATTGGTCGCCTCCCTGCCGCCCGTCACGTCGCCCACGCGCCGACTTGTTGCCAGCGTCTTCGTGAATCCAGGCGCCCACTCATTTCGAGAGTGAACGTGTGCTCGTCGTGCCCCAGACCGATGCTGGTGCGCGGTAAACGATACACGTCCTGTGGTGGAACACAACGGCCCGGCGTAGTGGTGACCGCGTAGTGAATGCCCTCACGTCGAAGGATTTCAACGTCGCGACCGTCGAAGTCGCCGGGAACGCCGTTGGGATAGGCGAACCCGATGCACTGCGAAACGTGCTCTCGAACCCGGCGGATACTATCGACAATCTCGGCTGCGCGGCGCGCCCGCGTTTCCCGTGCGAGAATGACGTGGGAGACCGTATGGGCGGCGATCTCGTGCCCCGCGAGCTGGAGCGCGACGAGATCGGGCCAGCGCATCGGATGCAACGTCCGGTCGACACGCGGACCGAGGTGCTCGGTTGCGGCGGGCCAGCACTCCTCGACGAGGACCCGTACCTCGTCGCAAGCAACGCTCTTGAAGCGCGTGGGCGACTCGAGATAGCTACGCAGTTCCGCCGGCAGTTCCGCCGTCAGGCGGCGCGGCAGGCTGCTCAGCACGCGCAGGCGATCGGAGAGGAGCCAGGCGCCGTCGTCAATGTGGCCGGTTGCCGCGAAGAACGTGGCGCGGATGTTCAGCGCGTCCATTGCCGGGACGGCGTGGCGCAGCGTGCAGGCATGTCCGTCGTCGAAGGTGATCGCAAAGGCGGGCTCTTCGAGAGCTCGCCCGCTGGCGAGGTCGTCCACGACGTCCGGCAAATGTACGATTCGCCCGAGGTCCGACAGAATGCGCATCTGTCGCGCAAAGCAACTCGCCGTCACGAAGTGCGGGGGCAGCCAGGCTTCGCCGGCGACTTCGTCCGCGCAAATGCCATGATAAGCCAGGATGCGCAGTCCCGGGTTCCGGCGCATCCGCCGGGCGAGGTAACCGGACCGATCCAGGAACTGCACCAGGGTACCGACGGCTCTTCGTCGCCAGCGATGTGCTACACCTGGAAGCGATGGAGCCGATGC
>JAUWNF010000345.1 GCA_030612785.1 Phycisphaerales bacterium | reverse complement strand
CCTATTGCCTGTTGCCTTTGGTTGCGGCCGAAGGCCGCGCCAAGCCTCTGCGTGAGATTCAAAGTGGCGCCACCGAAAACAACACTCTGCGCTCTCGGCGCTCTCTGTGGTGAGAACTCCGGGTTAGGAACGGGGCGGCGGCTTGCCGCAGGCGTGGACCTCGTTGAGGCTGCCGCTGCGGAATCCCCGCAGGTCCAGGGCCACATATGCGTAGCCCAACTTGCGCAGATGGGCGTCGATGCATTCGCGAACCTCCGGCTTTGCCAGTTCGGCGATCTTCTCCGGCGCAACTTCGATTCGGGCCACTTGTCCGTGGTGACGAACGCGGAATTCGCGCAAGCCCCATTGCCGTAGAAAACGTTCGGCCTCCTCGATCATGTGGAGTTTTTCAGCGCTGATTTCTTCCCCGTAGGCGATCCGACTGGCCAGGCAGGGACTCGCCGGCTTGTCGAAGGTGGGCAGTCCCCATTCCCGGGAAAGCAGGCGGATTTCCTCCTTGGTGAACCCCGCCTCATCCAACGGCGCCCGCACGGCGTGCTCCTCCGCCGCCTTGATCCCCGGCCGCCAGTCCCCGAGATCGTCGGCATTCGTTCCGGTCAGCACCGTATGGGACGCACCGCGCTCGCGCAGGTATCGCCGGGCATGTTCGTATAACGTGCTCTTGCAGTGGTAACACCGGTCGGGCGCGTTTCTCACGTAGCCCGGGTTGGACAACTCCTGCGTCTCCAGCACCACGTGCTCGACCCCGAGGGCACCAGTCGTCCGCACCGCCTCCTCGAACTCTTCGCGGGGCAGGCTGCTGCTCTTGCCGGTGATCGCCAGGACGTTTTCGCTGCCGAGCGTGTCCACGGCGACCTTCAGCACGAAGGTGGAATCCACACCGGCGGAGAACGCCACGGCTACGCATCCCATAGTGCGTAGCGCCTCCTTCATGTCCTCGAGCTTGTTAAGAGTAACCGCCTCGGCCATCAGTACGCTCCTCATGCCATGGAGGCCCCTACGGGCACGGCATCCACGCTGCCATCGGTTGTGGAAGCGACCGTAGCTACAGTAGCACTTTATAGAGTGCGGGATCTACGCTACGATGCCCGTCCCGCTCAGCAATGCCGACCACACCGACGATCCCAATGATAGAGAGCTGGCGTCAAACCGGCAAACGCCGGGTGCGCGTTTCGGGTGAAGCGGGGCTGAACGCCGTGACGTAATATGACAAATGCCCATTTTTTTTGCTTGCAATCGCAGCGCGTTCCGGGTATGGTGCCACTTGGAGAGAGAGGGAGCGGAGGAGAGATGCTTCCGCAAGCTCCCAAAGGATGGGGAAGGAAGTTGCCGCCTTCGGAGTTTCGTCCGAAAACCTCCTCCCTGAGAGACAAGCTGAATCCCGCGTGATGCGGGTTTATCATAATTCTCTCTCTCCCTCCCAGGCTTGGGCTGTTCGCAAAGAGCAGTCCTTGCCTTTTTTACGGGCTCTTCCGCAGAATTTTTGGGGCATCTCATCCGCACAGCGCAAGGTGGCCGCCGCTTTGTAGCAGCCTGCGTCTCGCAGGCCGTTCGGCCGGCGGGGACGCCGACCGCTACACAAAAGCCCGCAACTTTGCGCCGTAGAGGCTGTCGATTTAATCTGTAGCGTCGCCCCTTGTGGGCGGCGCACCTGCGTTTTTCGCCACCCACAAGGGGTGACGCTACATCTGAGACCGTCACGAATGACTAAACCGACAGCCCCTATACTGTTATGTGCTCCCTTGGAAACCAGCCCCCAAAATCGAGCTCGTGATCAGTATCTCTGACTTTGCGGATTCTCCTGGAAGCCCGCTGGTGGGGCGGAGTTGCGGGGGGCCGCGTTGAGTTCTGCGCCCAGTTCCCGGCTGTAGTCCAGCAAGGGCTTGCTGGTCGGACGCTCGCGCAAGGCGACGTCTACGAAGCGATAGATGGCCTCACCGGGCGCGCCGCGGCGGCGGGCCTCGCGGAGGCAGCGGACGCACTCGTCGTCGTCGCGCTCGCGGAAAGCGATGTCGGCCTTTTGCCGCCAGGCGAGTTCATTGTCGGCGTTGAGTTCGATGGCGCGGTCAGCCCACTGGCGGAGCCTGTCTGTGTCGGCCTCCTCTTCACGGAGCACGAGCATCGAGATCAAGCCCGTGTAGGCAGTACTCAGGACGGCCTGCAGAGTTGGTGCGGCGGCGCTCGCGTCCATCTCGCGCAGGCTGGCACGTGCGGCGGCTTCGTCTCCGGCAGCCAATTGCATCCCCACCAGAAGGCCTCTGACGGCGTGCTGAAGCTGGCGCCCTTCGTTCGATGGGGGGGCGCGTTTGATGGCCTGCTCGGCATCACGGATCGCACTGGCCGGGTCCGCCGGATCATTGAGAAAGCGGCGATCGGCGAGTTCGGCAAGGCACGCCGCGGCGCCGTAGGCAAACCGTGGTTCCAATGCCGCATACAATGAGCTGGCGTGCTCCAGGGTCTCTTCCGCGAGTTGCGGGTTTCCACTTTCCGACCAGATGACGGCGGCGAGACGTAGCGTCTCCGGAGCGAACGGGTCGGCCCAGCTCGCCGGTTCATCCGTTGGGGCAGCCGACCGCGCCCGTAGGTATAACGGCAGGAATCTCTGTTCGAACGTGGGGATGGCCAGCAACCGGGTCACGCCATCGTGGTAGGCCACCGGAACCGAGTTATAGCGTAGCGGTCGTGCCAAGGTGGCGCAGATCTCCTCGAGCGAAATGACCGATCCGGCCGCGATGACGTAGAGGCGTGCCATGTTGGTGTCATAGGGTCGGCGGGCGAGCTCGCGCCCCAGGGCCACGGCGGAGTCCCGGTCGTAATTGCGGGCCCGCTCAGGATCGTCCAGTAGGCGGGCAAACTCGGCACTGACCTGGTAGAAACCATACTCCAGCCAGTTGGAGTTGTAGAAGTTGGGGGCTTTGCGGACCAGGCTGCTCAGCGCTTCCACGCCGGAACGACGACAGGCCTCTGCGGTGTGGAGATCCCCTTCAGCCAGCGCCCGCAGACGTTGGTCGGGCGGCGCGCTCTGCAGCGCCGTTACCAAGCGGCGCTGCCCGTTGACCAGATGGGCACGGGCGATTCGCAGATAGGCGGCGCAAAGCCGGGCCTGGGCCACCAGACGACGCTGGGGACCCAGGCGATGTGCCTGCGCCGTGTCCGCCAGGGTGATGGCACGCTGCCACTCGAGTTCGTCGATCGCCCCGGCCACCTCGTATTCGGCTCGCGCCGCCTGGAAATCCCGAATGCTCACGTAGGCCGCGGAAAACGCGAGCACCACCCCCGCCACGATGCTCAGGGCGCGCGCCGGCCGGTTGCTGCCCAAGACCCGAACCAGTCCTGGCTGCTCCGGCGTGCAAAAGGCCCAAATCAAACCGATAACGGTATAGTAGATGACCGGCAGGCCCGCCAAGCGCAAACCGACCCCACTCGCCTCCTCCATAATCAGCGCCGTCAACGACGCCAACAAGGCGATCAGTACCCAGCGCCTGGTCACGGTCGGCAAAACACGTACAGTCTGCACCC
The DNA here is from genome assembly GCA_030612785.1 of Phycisphaerales bacterium. Lineage (GTDB taxonomy): Bacteria > Planctomycetota > Phycisphaerae > UBA1845 > UBA1845 > JAAEQG01. Next base: position 1,050 of record JAUWNF010000345.1, on the reverse strand, counting down.
CACCGGCCAAGGTGAACAACAGCATCCCGGAAACCACGACCACTCCGACCGATCCCAGGTCCGTCCACACCTCCAGCCACTCGTTGTGGGCGTGGGCAATGCGGGCGGTAAGCGCTTCGGGGTCCTTGAGCACGTCCTCACCGCCGGCGAGGGCGTCGGCCTTGCGCACGTAGCCGCCCTGTCCGTGGCCTTGCAGTTTCCGCTCGCCGACCAGGTCGAGCGCATAGTTCCACGAGTAATGCCGCAAACGAAAGGAAGCGTCCCGACCGGTGGGCGAGTGTGTGGTCAACTGCGGAAGAAGATACCATCCCGCCGCCACACTGGAGATCAGGGCCACCGCGAGCACGGCAAACTTGCCGCGCTTCCTCAGCGCGAAGAAGAACAAGGCCCCCAAGCCGCCGGCCAAACCCAGCAGGGCACCCCGCGCGCTGGCACGCCGGAACACGATCAACATCAACACCAGGACGCCGAGGCACAACAGTGCGATTATCACCCGCCGAACCCGTCGAGGGTTGCCGAAGTCGCGCACCTGCGCCACCAGCACGCCCGCGGCGATGAGCAGGCCGGGGATCAGACACGCGGCCAGAGTCGTCGGATTGCCGATGGGGAAGGATGCCCGCAGCGTGGGGTTGCGTTCCAGGTGGTAGCCGAGCGCCACCGCCGACGTTAACGCCAGCACCGCCACCAGCGCGTATGCGCCGTACCGGGCGGACGCCCTGCTCAACCCGTAGGCCAACGCGAACGACCAAAGCGTGTACAACGCCAGTTCTAGCGAGCCATAAAGCGCCACGTCCGCGGCGCCGGACCAGGCAATGCTCGCGAAGGACCACGCCAAATAGACCAGCATCAGGGCCTGGGCCGCCGCCAACGGCGAAAGGGATCTTTTCACCGAGGCATCCACGATGCGGTCCTGGACGGCCGGATCAGTGATGACGGTATCGCCTTCGTCGGTCTCTTCGCCGCCGCGCTGGCGCCCGGCCACCGCGCTCCCCCCGCGCAGCCCCGCCAGTGCCCGACCCCAGCCGAAAACCAGCACCATGACGTCCGCAC
>JAUWNF010000448.1 GCA_030612785.1 Phycisphaerales bacterium | reverse complement strand
GCTGCGCCAGTTCCGCGCGAAAACCGTGGGCAAGAAGGGAACTTTGGGCCGACTGATGGGCACTATCCGCGAATGCGCACCCGAGATGCGCGCTCAGGTCGGTCAGGCCCTGAACACCACGAACAAATCCGTAACGCGGCTCTTCGACGACCGCACCGAGAGAATCAAACAGCAAGAGAGTGCCGCCGAGGTCGCCCAGGCCAAAGCCTTCGATCCGACACTGCCCGGCGTGCGCGACCTGCCGGGCAACGTTCATCCGGTTACCGCGGTGCAATGGGAAATCGAGCGCGTCTTCGAGCGGTTGGGCTTCACCATAGAGGCCGGTCCCGACATGGAGACCGAGTACTACAACTTCGAGGCCCTCAACATTCCCGCCACGCACCCCGCCCGGGACGTGCAGGACACGTTCTGGCTGGGCAACGGGCGCCTGCTGCGGACGCACACCTCGCCGGTGCAGGTTCGGGCCATGGAGAAGTTCGGCCCGCCGATCCGCTGCATCGTGCCGGGGCGCTGCTTCCGCTACGAAACCACCGACGCCTCGCATGAAAACACCTTCCATCAGTGCGAGGGCCTGATGGTCGACAAGGACATCTCCATCGCCAACCTGATCGCGGTGATGAAGCTCTTGCTGCGCGAGGTCTTCCAGCGCGACGTGAAGATTCGCCTGCGACCCGGTTACTTCCCCTTCGTGGAGCCGGGGTTCGAGCTGGACATGAATTGCCTGATCTGCGGTGGTACGGGCTGCCCCACGTGCAAGCAGTCCGGCTGGATCGAGATTCTGCCGTGTGGCATGGTGCATCCGAATGTGCTGCGCTTCGGTGGAATCGACCCACACGAGTATACCGGCTTCGCGTTCGGATTAGGCCTGACCCGCCTGGCCATGATGAAGTATGGGATCAATGACATCCGCGTGATGAACTCGGGCGATCTGCGGGCACTGGTACACCCCGCGCGACTGGCCGGCCCGACCATCACCGCAAAAACCGAGACATGACCGTAAGAGGCTGTCGATTTAATCGTCCATGGTGATCCCCAGTGTAGCGTCACCCCTTGTGGGTGACGAAAAACGAGGCTGCGCCGCCCACAAGGGGCGACGCTACAGATTAAGTCGACAGCCTCGTAAGGGAGCGGATACCGACCATGTTGATCTCCCTGAATTGGATTCGTGATTTCGTCAACCTGCCCGAGGACTTCGACCCCCGCGAGTTGGCCGAACGCTTCACCATGACCTGCGCGGAGGTCGAGGGAATCGAGCGGATCGAGACGGGTGCGCGGGGCCTGGTCGCGGCCAGGATCACCACCGTGAAACCTCTGCCGGGCACACGTGACCTGCACCACGTGGTGCTGGACGTCGGAGAGGGCAAGAGCATCGAGACAGTCACGGCTGCACCGGACCTGTCCGAAGGCGACATCGTGGTCTACGCACCAGCCGGCGCGCACATACAAGCAGTCGGTGACATTGGCGTGGCACAAGTCGCCGGCCATCCCAGCAGCGGCATGATCCTTTCGGGTGAAGTGCTGGGGATCGAGATGGCCGCCGGGCAGGCCGTCTTCTTGCCGCCGTACACCGCGCCCGGGGAAGTCATCGATCCAGGCTTGCTCGACGACTGCGTCATCGAAATCGACAACAAGTCCATCACCCATCGCCCGGACCTGTGGGGTCACTACGGCGTCGCCCGCGAACTGGCGGCCATCTACCGCGTGCCACTGAAGGAATACCCGGTCGTCAGCCTGGACTCCCTGAACGATGCCGGCCTCCCGGAGATTCCCAGCGAGATCGACGACCCGGCGGCCTGTCCGCGCTATACCGGGTTGCGAATGGAGGGCGTCGGATCACAACCGGCCCCGCTGTGGATGCAACTCCGTCTCGGCCACGTGGGCCTGCGCCCCATCGATTGTCTGGTGGACCTGACCAACTATATCATGATCGAACTGGGCCAGCCGATGCACGCCTTCGACGGCGACAAGCTCGAGCGCATCGAGGTCGGGTTCGCCGAGCCGGGCTCCACCTTCACGACCTTGGATGGGTTCGAGCGCAAGCTCCCTGAACAGGCGTTGATGATCATGTGCCACCGCCGGGCGGTCGCGCTGGCCGGCATCATGGGCGGTCTCGCCACCGAGGTCTCCCCCCATACCAAGTCGATGTTGTTGGAGTCGGCCAATTTCGGCGCTGCCATCATCCGGCGTTGCGCGACGGCTCTGGGGCTGCGCACCGACGCGAGCGCCCGCTTCGAGAAATCCTTGGACCCGGCCAACACCGCACTGGCAATCCAGCGCTTCATTCATCTGGCCCGCCCGGAATTCCCCGAGTTGGTGCTCACCTCCCGGTTGTCGGACGGCTATCCCCGCCCCGCAGCCGAGGTGCGCGTGGAAGTCGCCCCCGCCTTTGTGAACCGTTTTATGGGGCACCCGGTTTCCAACGACGAGATGACGCGGATTCTCACCGCGCTGGGCTTCGGCGTGAGCGATCAGGGTGACAAGATGGTGGTCACGGTGCCTTCATGGCGCGCCACCAAGGACATCTCCATCGAGGCCGACGTCATCGAGGAAATCGCCCGCTACGTCGGCTACGACAACATTGAGCCGCGTTTGCCCCAAGCGACCGTTCGCTGCTTCGACCGCAACATCCAGCATGAGATAGAGCAGAACACCCTGCGCGCATTCTGCGACGGCATGGGTTTCAACGAGATTCACCACTACCTGTGGTACGATGACACGTGGCTTGCGAGACTGGGCTATGATCCCGGAGAGTGCATTGAAGTTCGCAACCCCATCGCCGAGCACGAGCATCGCCTGCGCCACTTCCTGATGCCGGACCTGCTGCGCGCGCTGGACCTCAACCGCCATCACCTGGACGCTTTCCGCCTGATCGAGGTGGGCAGCGTGTACCCCCCGGGAGCGGCGGTGGAGGAGGAGTTTCGCCACGTGGGGCTGATCTCCGCGCAACGACGCAAAGGGGCCGAGGACGACTTGTTGCACCTGTTGAAGGGGGCGCTGGAAACCTGGGCCCTGCAAGTGCTGGGCGTCTCGCCCGCGTACGCCAGGCTCGAACGGAGCGCCCGGCTGCCCTGGGAGCACGCGTACAAGTCCGCCGCCGTGCTGTTGAACGGTGAGAACATCGGAACGGTGAGTGTGTTGCCGCTGGAGCTGCGCAATCGCATCGACGAACACCTGAAAGCGTGGTCGGTCGCCTGGGCCGAGCTGCGCCTGGATCGCATTTCCACCGCCAGACCGCAGGCTCACGCGCTCCAGCCCGTGCCCTCGCACCCGCGAATCGATCTGGACTTCTCCGTGCTGACCGAGTTGGAGCGTGATTACGTCGAGCTCGCCGAAGCGGTCGCCCGATTCGAGCATCCGCTGCTGGTTAATGTGACGTATGTGGGCAGCTACACGGGCAAGTCGATCCCCGCGGGCAAGCGAGGCCTCACCCTGCGCACCCGGATCGGCGACCCCGAGCGCACGCGGGTCGACGAAGACGTGAACTCGTTCCGCGAGTCCTTCGAGTCGCACTTACGACGGTGCGGACTGGAATTACGGCGGTAGGGGGAACCTCCAGGTTCACAAATCCCTGTGCGTGGGAATGCTCGAAGAGCGAATCTACGACATAATCGAGCCCAAGAAGGAGGCTGACCGAGCTTTCAACGTCCGAACTGAAGGAGCTCTTCGCCTTGCGGAAGGAGGCAGTGGCGCGATAGCATTGCCAAGCATAGGGCGT
>JAUWNF010000181.1 GCA_030612785.1 Phycisphaerales bacterium | reverse complement strand
CCTGCGCCGGCGGGAAAGGCGAGTTCCACCCGCGCTCCAGGCTCGGATCAGCGGACGCCGGCCGCTACACACTGCACACAATGTTCCGACTGGAAACAGCGCTACGCCGGTACGTTGGCTCGGGGCAGGTCCTTCATGTCGCGGGCCAGGAGCAGCGGGCCGACCTCAGCCTCCACCGCGTTCAGGATGGTGCAATCCTCGAGCATTTGCCGGATGTTCTCGATGTCGTAGTACAACACCCGGTCGTCGACCAGTCGTGGCACCTTCGTGCGAATCAGGTCGTAGGCCACACCCGTGCCTTTGCCCGGGCGGCGACCCTCGTGGAACTCAAAGGCCTGCGCGGCGGCCATCATCTCGATAGCCAGCACCGTGCGAACGTTCTTGAGAATCTCCGTACATTTGCGGACCGCGATGGGCCCCATGCTGACGTGGTCTTCCTGGTCGGCGGATACGCTGATGGAATCCACCGAAGCCGGATGCGACAGCACCTTGTTCTCCGAGACCAGGGCCGCGGCGGTATACTGGGAGACCATCAGGCCGGAGTTGAGCCCCTTGCCCTCCACCAGGAAATCAGGCAGGCCCGACAGCACGGGATTGAGCAGGCGGTTGGTGTGCCGCTCGGACAGGTTGGCGACCTCGGACATCGCGATACAGAGGAAATCGACGGCTAGCGCGATGCTCTGTCCGTGGAAGTTGCCGGCGGCGTAGTATTCACCCTCCTCGCCGAAGAAGAGGGGGTTGTCGACGGCAGAGTTGACCTCGGTGTTCACGACGCCGCGGACGTGTTCGAGGGTATCAAACGAGGGTCCCAGGACCTGCGGCGTGCAGCGCATGCTATAGCCGTCCTGCACCCGCCCGGTGCGGTGGGCCATTACTTCGCTGTCGGCAAAGAGGCGGAGCAGGTTGGACGCCACGGCATTCTGGCCGCGGTAAGGGCGCACCCGATGAACCGGTGCGTGGAAGGCCCGCTCCACGGCGCGCAGGGCATCCAAGGTCATAGCGCTGGCAATGAGGGCGTTCTTCAGGATACGTTCGGCATCGTAGATCAGCAGGCCGGCGCCGGCGGTCATCATCTGCGACCCGTTAATCAGGCCCAGCCCTTCTTTGTAGGTCAGGTCGGTGGGTTTGACGCCGGCGCGCTTCATGGCGTCGGCCCCGGACATCCGCTCGCCCTTGTAATAGGCGCGCCCCTCGCCAATTGCGACCTCCGCGAATTGCGAGAGCGGCGACAAGTCGCCGCTGGTGCCCAGTGAGCCCTTCTCGTTGACGTACGGCACCACGCCTTTGTTGATCATCTCCAGCACCGTATCGAGCAGACCCAGGCGCACGCCGGAGTACCCCTTGGCCAACACGTTGGCCCGCAGCAGCATGGCCGCCCGGACCACGTCCTCGGGCTGCGGATCACCCGTGCCGGCAGAGTGGCTGTAGATGATGCGCCGCTGGAGTTCGGCGCTCTGCTCGGGGGATATCTTGATGCGAGCGAACTCGCCGATGCCGGTGGTTACCCCATAGACGGCCGTTCCCTCAGCCACGCAGCGCTCGATGAAATCGCGGGAGCGCTGCATCTTGGCCCGGGCGTCTGGCGATACCGTTGCCTTGGCCCCCCGGCGTGCTACGGCGCAGATTTGCTCGATCGAAAGCGAATTCCCGTCGAGTACAACCTCCATGACCCATCCTTTCCGGCCGTTTGGGGGAAGAGTAATTCTACAGGCGGGTGAAGCGTTTCCTGGCCTCGCCGACGAGGTAGAACGAACCGGTGATGCAAATGATGTCCTCCGGCGACACCGCGCACGAGGCGATGGCCACCGCTTCTTCGAGCGTCCGTCCGACCTGAGCCATCTTGCCGGAACGCTCCGTGTACCGGGCGGCCAGCTCCTCGGCATCCACCGCGCGCGGGTCGCCGGTGGAGGTGAAGACGACCTTGTCGGCCCCGAGCTGGATGTGCCGCAACATGCCATCGACGTCTTTGTCCTTATGGCAGCCGAAGATGACCACCATCGAATCATACGGCACGTTTTGTCCGATGGCGCGCATCAGCGCTTCGATACTCGCCGCGTTGTGGGCACCGTCCACGAGGATGCGGGGATCGTTGCTGATCGTCTCCATTCGGCCGACCATGCGGACGTTGGCCAGACCCTCCACCGCCTGCCGATCGTCGATGGCAAAGCCGCGTTTTTTCAGCGTATCGAGCAACAACAGGGCCAGCGCGCAATTCATCGTCTGGTGCTCCCCTAACAAGGGGCCGTGCAGGTGCTCGAAGCGGCTGTCTGGGGTCGTCAGACAAAGTCGGGTATGAGGCCCCAACTCCGGCGCCGACTCAAATCGGTAGCTAAAGGGGATGTCCTGCCCAACAAACTGGATGGGCGCGGAGCGCTGCTCCGCGATTTCCTGGAGGACTTTCCTGACGGCGGGCTGCTGCGGGGCGCTGACCACGGGCACACCTTTTTTGATGATTCCCGCCTTCTCCGCGGCAATCAATTCGAGCGTGTCGCCCAACTGGGCGCCGTGATCGAAACTGATGCTGGTGATGGCACACACTTTCGGGCTAAGCACGTTGGTGGCATCCAGCCGTCCGCCCATCCCGGTCTCCACCACGCCGATGTCCACTTCCTCTTTCGCGAAGTACAAGAAAGCCGCCGCAGTGAGCAACTCAAAATAAGTCGGTTCCACGCCCTTGATCGAACGCGCCGCGGGGGCTACCTCGCGGAAGATCCGTGTGAAAGTGGTCTCGGGGATCATCGCTCCGTTGACCCAAATCCGCTCGCGCACCGTGGAGACGTGGGGGGACGTGTAAAGCCCCACTTTGTGGCCGCTACTGCGTAGCATTTCGGCCACCATCGTCGCGGTACTGCCCTTGCCCTTGGTGCCGGCAACGTGTACGGACCGAAACTTGCGGTGCGGATTGCCCAATGCCGCCAGAAGCCGATTCATGCGTGAGATGCTGAAGTTGTTCGCGGTGTAGGATACGCGGGTCTGGGTTTCGTAGTTCACGGCCGACCTGAGGAACCCGATAGCCGACCGGAAATTCCGGATTTCGCCGCTACCAGGCCGGGGTCTGCGGGGTTTTTGGGGGCTCGCTTTTTTCTTGGGTGGGGTTAGTGTAGAGCGTGACATAATAGACCGTACCCTAACGCAGTATACCAGTGAGTCTTCGTTGACACCATGCCGGTGTCATTATCGACCGGGGGCCGCGCCGCGTAACCTTCTTTGGAGAATAAGGTTACGACATAGAACCTCTCGGTTCTAACCCCGGTCACGCAAAGGCTGGGGACCATGGCCACATTGCACTTACGTCCGATACAAGGACGTTGTTCATACGAGGTGGTATTCTACAACGAATGCCGGTTTCGTCAAGCTATTGAGGATTCTGTTGTTACGTTTGGTCGGGCCTAACTGGCGGCTCCGTTCGCCATTGGTTCGGCAGGGATGGCAAGCTGGGTGGAGTGGGCTGCCTGGCCCAAGTGGCGAGAGGTCCAGGCGGTGGGACAGGGTGGTCCGACGGCTGAGTGGAGGCGCGTGCCCGGTGAAGAAATTTGATTTCACTTTCGACGAGCAGGTGTGCCGGGTAACGATCGGTGAGGGGGCGTTACGTACAGCCGGCAAGGTGATCTCCCGTTGTCAGCGTGGCGGGGCGGCACTCGTAGTGAGCGATTCAAACGTGGCCCCGTTGTATGCGGAGGTGGTGGTCGAGTCGCTGCGCGAGGCGGGGCTGGAGGTCCGGCTGGCAGTCGTCCCGGCGGGAGAGAGCAGCAAGTCTCGCGAGCAGTTGACGGTTCTCTACGACGAACTCGCCGAGATGCGGCTGGGACGCGACGGATTCCTGGTGGCGGTTGGTGGTGGTGTAGTGAGCGATCTGACCGGATTCGCGGCCGCCACCTGGCTTCGCGGCGTGGACTTCGTCATCTGCCCCACGAGCCTGGAGGCGGCCGTCGATGCCTCAATAGGAGGCAAGACCGGAGTGAATCATCCGGCGGGCAAGAATCTGATCGGCGCGTTTCATCAGCCGACGGACGTGGTCATGGACCCGGCCTGCCTGCATACGCTCACGCCACGGGACATACGGGCGGGGCTGGCGGAGTCGCTCAAACACGCCCTGATCGCGGACGCGGCGTTCGTCTCATGGCATGAGACCCATCGCGAAGCGCTGCTGGCTTGCCAGCCACGGACGATGGGGGAGCTGGTGGCGCGAAATGTGGCGATCAAGGCTGGGGTCGTCGCCCAGGACGTCCGGGAACGGAGCGGCGTTCGCGCACGGCTGAACTTCGGTCATACGATCGGCCACGCGATCGAAGCCTCCTGTGGCTACGGGCTTCGGCACGGGGAATGCGTAGCTTTGGGGATGCTTGCGGGGGCACGGATTTCGCGTGCCCTGGGGCTGTTGCGCGAGGACGAGTGCATACGCGTCGAGGCGCTGTTGCAGTCGTTCGAGCTGCCGACCAGGTGCGAGGGACTTTCGTCGTACGGGACTCTGGCGTCCTACATCGCGGGTGACAAGAAAGTGGCGGGTTCGCGAGTGCGCTGGGTGCTGCTGTCCGGGATCGGCGCGACGGTGATCCGCGATAACGTTGAGGACCAAATAGTCCGCCAGGCAGTGGAATCGCTGCGATGATCCGCGGGCCCCGCGGACGTTTTGGACAGTGGGGGCAGGTGCCAGGCACAGGCGGCGGTCGGATTCGAACCGACGATAACGGATTTGCAATCCGCCCCCTTAGTCCACTTGGGTACGCCGCCGCTCAGTTTTGAACTAAACCAAAGTCGTGGCCGTGATACATTTCTCATGGCGGGTAGTAGGTCCCGATGTCCATGCCTGGTTCGGAGTGATCGTTATGAGGCGGCCACGCAAGTACGTCCAAGTCAACGGTAAAGAAGTCACAGGCGTCTCGAAGATGCCTGACGGCCGATTCTACATCATCGTCGGTGCCAAGCAAAGGAGGTACTTCAAAACAGTGGAAGAAGCAAGGGACGCATACGTGGCTACCCAAGCCGGAGAGCTGACCCCGCGGAAACGGGCCAGTTAGCGGCGAGCGCCGAGGTCAGACGCACTCTGGCGATCCAGGAGCTCAAGCGGCGAGGCTACCACAACCGATTGGACGACGAGGTCGTCATTCCGGCCAAACCGTACGTCGCGCCTGGGGGTGATTACCAAGACGTTTCCGATGGTCAATGAACAGTATTAAGGCTAGCCGCCGAGCAATTGCAAGGCCATCTGCGGCTGCTGATTGGCGAGGGCCAACGTCAATTGCGTGGCCTGAACCAGGATCTGCGCCCGCGTCATCGCGGACACCTCCACGGCGATGTCGGCGTCCCGGATGATGGATTCCGAAGCCGTCACGTTCTCCAAGGCGACCTGTTGGCTGCTGATGTTGGTCTGGATCTGGTTCTTCTCCAGGCTCCCCAGCCGGCCTCGGGCGACGGCGATCTGGTTGACGGCTTCGTTGACGATGTCCTCCGCCGCGATGTAGTTGCCCTGATCGACCGCGTTGGCCCCGCCGCTCTTGATGGTATTAAGGAAGCCCAGCACGGTGTTGCCCAGGTTGGCGGTGGATACCGAACTGATCCCGACATTAACCTGGCCCAAGGGGCTGACCTCGGGGCTGATTTGAAACAGCGAACCGCCTCCGGTGACATAGAAGGTGGTCGAGGTGGACGATTGGGCGAATGCCGCGGTCAGGTAGAATCGACCATCGTATGACGCCGTGCGGATGTCGACCTTCAACCCGCTTCCGTTAGCGGTTTGACCGTTGACCAGCGCGCCGACATCCACGCCGTAGTCGTCGGAGGTCGTTCCGGCCACCACGTTGTAGGAGCCCCATACAAAAGTACCGTTGATCGACTTGACGCTGACGAAGGCATCGCTACCGAAGTCGATGCTGTCGAGCCGCAAGGCGGTACCGCTCTTGGATGCGGACACCCCGGTAGCGGTCGTGTCCGCGTTGACCGACGCAAGAATGGTGTCGAAGGAGGTGCCGGAAGTGAAGGACAGAATCGTCGTGCCTCTTTTGCCGGAGAGCTCAATGGTCACCGCACTGGTTACCTTGGAGGCGTTGTCAAAGCTGAGGTGGGCGGTCTCCGCGGACGTAGTGACCTGCACCATGACGGTCTTGGTGGAGCCTTCGGGGATTCTGGCCGAGTAAGCCTGGATTGAGGCCAGGTGGCCGGTGTTGACGCCGGAGAGGGCGTAGTCCAGGGTGCCGTTAAGCAGCTTCTTGCCGGCGAACTGCGTGGTGTTGGCGATGCGATCGATGCTGGCCAGGATCGAGTCGATCTCGAGCTGATCGGCGGCGATCTCCTCGGGTCCCAACGCCCCTTCGTTGGCCATGTCCAGGACCAATCCCTTGATCCCCAGCAAGAGTGCGGAGACCTCGTTGAGCGCGCCCTCGGCCGTGGACAACATGTTGATGGCCCGATCCGAGTTGGCGATGGCCTGCTGGATGCTGCCCATCTCGGAGCGCAGCGTTTCCGAGGCGATCAGCCCGGCCGGATCGTCCGCCCCTTTGTTGATGCGCAGACCGGTGCTCAAACGCATGAGGCGCGTGTTGAGATCGTGTAGGTTGGCGCGCATCCGCCCCTGGGCAACAATCGAGGGAATGTTCGTGTTAATGCGAGTCATAACATCCTCCCTGACAGAATCCGTGGCGTGGTGACAGCCACCGGAGACCGCACAGCCGTGTGCGATCAGGGGGAAGTCGATGTTCGCGGCGCCCCGACTTCCCGACGAGACCCTTCAAGCGATGCCAGGCTTAGTCACCCGATGCTGAGAACCGGGTCCTGCTATTCCGACCTCGCGGGTCCCTACAGCGCATTTCGGAGT
>JAUWNF010000464.1 GCA_030612785.1 Phycisphaerales bacterium | reverse complement strand
GCCGACGAAACTCTTTGAACCACCGCACGCATACTTACGCCTTAGCCCACGTACTGTCGGGCGCGAATCGCCACGAACGCAAGCATACTCAGCAGCACCAGGAGACTGAGGATATTGAATGCCGCACGTCGCGTCCACCGTGCGCAGCGCCGCACGACCAACAACAACAGGAGATGCCCCGCGACCCCGGCCGACATCCGTCCCAGCGAATCATCATCCGCCGATACCGTCCGCAGCGCCGGCCAGACTGACATCATCGCCGCGACCACCAGCCCCGCCACAGCAGTGACCAGCGAGAAGCGCCGGTTGACCGCCACCAGCCGCCCCGCGGTTGTCCAAGCCGGTTCACGCCCGTCCGCTGCGCGCGTATCGAGCTGCTGCTGCCACACCTCCGCCAACCAACACCAGAACCAGGTCATTAATCCCAGAGCGAAGACTATCGCGTTGAAGATCAACGGGTAGCGCGGGGCCAGCTCACGCGGCTGCTCAGGGACGAACACCGTCGCCAGCGTGCAAACCGCCAACGTGAGCAGTCCAAGCGCGATGTCGGCCAGGTTCACGCTCCATTGCCGCCCGACCTGCGCCAGGATGGCGCCGGCACACATTACCGCCGCGATCGAACGCGCCACCGCAGCCACGCGGTAGCCACCCGGTTGGGTGTCGGGGAGTACAACGAGTTGGTGGCAGACCAGGAAGATCAGCGCCAAGCCCACCGCACCACAGGCGCCACGAACTCCAGGCCACCGTGCGATGGGCTCGAGCAACTCCAAAGGGTCCGAGGTCAAAAGCGCGCGACGTTTACGATCCCGCCAGAGCCGCTCCGCCGCTACCAGAATGCACAGAGCCAGCGGGGGCACGATCGTAGCCAAGAACAGAACAAAACCGCAATTCCCGCTCGCGGCGATTGGCGGGTTCCAGGGCTCAACCAGCACCGTCTCTGATAACGTCAGGGCGAAGTGCTCCCGTCAGTGCCGCTATCGGGAAGATTGAATCGCACCGGCTTCTTATCCCCCTTGTAGGCCGTGAGGACGTCGCTCTTGGTGTCGATCCAGTCCCGCAGTTGGGCCTGGACTCGCCCGAGCACCGCGTCGGGCGCAGGCAGATCCGCCACCGCGGCTTTGGGCCAGTCGAACATCAGGTAGCCTTGGTAAAGGAGGCCCCGCAAAAAACTGACCATCCGCCCGAGTTCCACGTCCCCCTCGCCGGGAATCCTGAAGCCCCCAAACCGGCCACGTTCGTCAAACGTCCCGTCGCATACCCGGGCCACTTTGATCCGCGCCGCAAGCCGGGGGATCGAAGTCGTGGGACGCTCCAATTGCGTCATCGCCGGGCACGGGTTCCAGCAGACCGCAACAGCCGGATGGGAAGCATGATCCACCACGAACCACAAGTCCTCGCTGCCCGGGAAGTCGCCTCCGTTTTCGACCAACAGGGTCACGTGACGGCGGGCGGCCGGCACGGCAAGCGACTGGAACATGCGCGCCAGTCGTGTCAAGGTGCGGTCGCGGTGGTCTCCTGTGGGCACGTTGCCGATTGGTACCCGGACGAACGGGCAGCCGACGTGCCCGGCTAACTCAATTAGTTCCAGAATCCGCGCGCGGCTCTCGTCCACCTCGCGGGAAGTGAACGCCCCCAGCGTTTCGCCGGTACCCAGGCAGACCAACTCGACGTCATTCCCCGCGAACATACGCTCGGCGGCGTCGGGGGCGGACGTGAACTCGCTCACCGCGGGCAGGTGGTCCGCGCTGCCGAGTCCTCCCAACTCAATGCCATCGTACCCCAACTCCGCCGCTTTCTTGACCATCGTGGTCAGGTCCCATTCGGGACAAACCCGCGAAGTAAACCCGATCTTCATGGGAACTCCAGCACTTCCAAGACCATCGCAACCTAGCCACGCGCTTTCCAGAAAGCGCCACCGCAGCATACGGTACCACAGGCGTTCCGACCACGTCAAATGTGGACGATGACGGGAAAACGGAGCCGGCCTGTACAACCCTCGTCGTCGGCCCGCGCGTCAACCTGCAAAGCCGATGACCGCGATAATCGGGCGGTGATCGCTGCCCTCTCCGGTGCCCGTAGCACACGATGAGCAGGTCAGTTCCGGGCTCAGGTAGATATGGTCGATGCGAATACCGGGAAAATAGCGTAGCGCGCCGCCAACCGGCCAGGTGGCCCCGCGCCCCCACCCGGCCAAATCGTGACACGCCTTCAGCCCGTAACGGTCGATGGTTCTGGCCGACCTCGAACCCCTGGTGAAGTTGAAGTCGCCCGCCAGCACTACTGGGTCCGGCTCCGCGGCGGCGGTCTCGAGCAGATCGGCGAGCTGCGCGCACTTCTGGCGGAAACGGCCCACGCCCTTGGGCGCAACCAGATGGATGTTGAAGACTGTTACCGGCCGCCCGTCGATCCGCACGCGCACCTTCATACACGGCACCTCAATGCCCGCCAGGTGAAGGCGGACCGGACCGGGATTCTCAAATGCAAGCTTCGAGTAAACCGCCATGCCGTAGGAATCCCGGCGCGGGATGGTCTCGACATAGGGATACCGCTCGCCGACCACGGAGAAGAGGGCCTGGTGCCAGCGCCCGTTGTACTCCTGCACGAGAAGGACATCGGGGTCAGCCTCGGCGATTTCGTGGGCCAGCCCGCCGGGCCGGCGGTTGACACCGAAGAGGTTCACGGTCATTACCGTGAAGGAGTCACCCGCGATTACCGGCGGATCGGGAGGCAAGTAGCATAGCACCGCCGGACCGACCGTGAGTCCCACCGCAGGCAAAGCGGCGAGAGCAAGCCGCCACCTCCGTCCGATGACCAAGGCCACGCCCAGCACCGCCACCAGCACCCCGCCGTGAAACGCGAAGGTGTCGATGTAAAAGGCCAGCAACGAAAGCCCGGCGTGCAACAAGGAAGTTGTGCGAAAATCGGGCTGCCAAAGGGTCGCGAAGATCAACGCCAGATAGAAAACGATCAACACCAGAGCAGGACCGGCGACACCGACTCGCTTCACAAAAGTGGTCTGGGATATGCAGGCGGCCGCGTCGCGCGACGCATGCGGTTCATCGGTCGCGGCGCAGTCTTCCTCGTCAGGTTCGAGGTCGGTTGAATGCGTTTCAGAGCTCATCGTCCTTTGCTTACGTTGTTGCCGGCGTTTGGTTCCCCGGCTTCTGAGTAACGCGGGTGGCGCCGCCGAGCAAGAGTGCCGGCCGGTGCCGACAGTTTCACAGGCAGGCGCGGGTGCCGTGGCCAACCCAGCACGGGAAACAGTTACGCTCCTCAGACTTGCCTGGGCTGCTCAACCCAGGTTCCGTTGCCATTGATAAACGTGTATCCGGCACCCGAGTCCGTGGGATCGTTATCGTAAGTTGCTCCGATCACAATCGTGTCACCGTCAATGGCGACGGAGTAGCCGAAGCGGTCCGACTCCGCGCCGTCGGAAGCAGTGAGTTCGGCTCGTTCTTCCCAGGTCCCCGAGCCATTGCTGTTGATGAACACATATGCGGTACCGGTCGAGAGGTCGCGCCCGTGTGCCCCGATAACCAGCGTATCACCTGAGACAGCTACGGACTCGCCAAA
>JAUWNF010000475.1 GCA_030612785.1 Phycisphaerales bacterium | reverse complement strand
CCCAGCCAATCCTCAGCGAACCGGTCAGATCAGGACCCGCATCGGCCTGGTCAACGCGCTGCCGCTCGGCACCCGCGACATCGACGACCGCTGCGTTCTTTTCGCGTCGTCGTCCGCCGCCGTTGATCCGGCCGATGCGTTGCAGGCCAAGGAGTTGCAGGAGTTTATCGAATTGCGGCTCTCTGCCGATCTCCGCGCCGCGCGTCGGCACAATCACGAGCCGGTGAAGGCTTTCTGGAACCGGCCAAAGTCGGCTAGGTCCACATCTCCATCACCATCGAGGTCGCCAACGATGAAGTCGAGAGGGTCGCAGCCGGGCGGCGGTTCAAGCACATCCGGGCCGGCCAGGCAATCGGCGAAGGTGTTGAAGTCATCCAGGTCGGTATCACCGTCGTGGTCGAAATCGCCGGGCAGCAGGCTGAACGTCACGACGTAATCGTCGCCGCCGGTGCCGTCGCCGTCTCCGTCGAGCGGGTTACCTGCCTCGTCCATCACCCGATCTGCGATCGCCGTGAACGTGTACATGTCCTGGCTGAGGTAATCCTCGAATACGACGGTCATCACCTCGCCGGTCGGGTCCACCGAGACCTGATCCGGCACGGACTGTCCACTGGTCTGGCCGACCAGCAACACGTCCTGGATGGTGGGCGGTGTCATCGCTTCATCGAAAGTCACCACCAGCCGCGCTCCCAGCCGACCAGAATCACGAAGCGGCGTCACCGTCGTTCCCAGCACCTGCGGCGGGATCGTGTCGTTGTTGATCACGTCGAGACCGAGGACGGCTTGGTTGTCGTTCGGATCACCTTCGGCCACTGGAGCGGCCACCACCAGGTAGATATCCACGTGTCCGACTTCCTCGAACGTGAACTCCTCTGACTCGATACCGTTTGTCCCCGCGGGCGGAATCGGATCAAGCTGGATCGGGTCACCAATCGGCGTGCTCTCCGGTGCTTCGGGATCGCCGAGCCAGAACTGGGCCGTGGTTTGCACGCTGTCTGTCGTACCGGTGTTGGTCAGCACGGCCTCAACAGTAACCGTTTCACCGAGCCCGGACGTGCCCACCAAGGTTAAGTCATCATCCGTAACGGTCCAGTTGCCGCCGCCGGGGACGGCCGATGAACCGAGTTCGTCGGGCAGGCCGTTGCGGTTCTTCGGCAGGGGCTCTCGCGAGCGGCTCTGTTCACGGGCATATACGAGTGAAAGTTCGCCGGCGGCATCCAGTGCGCCGTTCACCTGCCACTCAATCTCCGCACCGCTGGTCAGCGTGGTGGGACCAACCCAAGTATCGCTACGGCTGCCGAAGTCCCTGGAGATACCGAACAGGTCGTCGTCGAGCGTGAAGCCGTGCCAGAACAGGTGCACCACGTCGTCGTTCGAGACCTGCAGTTGTAGACCGTCGACCAGGGTAAGTTGGCTCTGTACGACCTCGATAGCGCCCCAGCCGGTAGTCGGATCGAAGACGGCCAGCTTAACCTGCCAGCCGTCCGCTGCTTGCACACCCCAGGCCGCTGCGACTCGACCGTCCGAGAGGGGGGCCAAGTTGACCTGGGCCACCCATTCGGCCGTGACGCCGGGCACCGCCCCCGGCCCGGTCCATACGCTGCCATCCCACTCGGCGGAATAGACCGTCGACAACGGATGACCGTTCGAGTCCGTGTCAGTTTCCTTGGTCCACACCGCCAGGGCACCGTTTGTCCCCGCGAAATAGCAGGCCGCTACCTGGCGATCACCGTTCGTGTCCACGGTCAGGAGTTCGGGCGCTGACCAGCCGGCCCCGTCCCAAACGGCGTAGGCGATCTCGTCGGCAGTCGTGACATCGAAGTCGTTGGCCTCGTCACGGCACCACAGCGCCAGGCCATTGCTGGCCACGTCGGAGAAGGCCACCTTCGCCATGCCGTCGGCGAAGGCGTCATCCGTCAACGCCGCCTCCGCAGACCAGTTCACGCCGTCCCAGACCGACCAGTAAAGATCGAACGTGCCGATCAACTCGTCGATACCGCTGCTGTTGATGTCCTCGTAGAGCGTCTCGACCTTGGTCCACACCGCGACAGCTTGGCCGTCGTGGGTGTAGGCCAGCGTCGCGTCGAGGTCGGCGTATAGCCCATCGGTAGTGACCCACTCCTGCGGACCCCACATCCCGGTGCCGGGATCGACCTGCGCCACGATCTCCGGGCCGTCCTCACTGTCCAGCGTGTACACAAGCACCCGATCGCCGCGCCCCTGACCGCCGATGATCACCGGCCGATTCAGCACACCTTCCGGATCGACCGGCGGATCCCGCCACATGTCATCTCCGCGCCACTTACCCCCCTCCTCCCACATATAGTCGAACAGAGTGAGACAACCGAGGTCAAACTTCTTGCAAAGCGGGCAGAACCCGAGTCGCAGACGCGCACAGAGATCCAGCGTAAACCGAATGATCCACCCCTTATTCCAGTACGGCGGCACCCATGCGATGTTGTAGGCGAAGTTGACGTTCGGCTGAAGACTTGCCCCGACGGCGGCAACAACAACGTCGACGATGTTGACAGTTCCCGCCACCCGCACGTTCAGGTTGGGCTCGACGTACGTCGGCTGGACGAATTCGATGCCCCCACTCCCCGCCGTCGCCGTCATGCAGAGCACCACGCCCGGCGTAAACGTCAGGTCCGCCTCGAAGCTCATCGGCCAGCCCCCCAGCGTGAAGTACACCGGCACCGGCGTAAGCGGAATATCAATCAGGTCGTGGTCGAACGACTTCTCGAAAGTGACCGCCAGCCCGGTGATCTCCACTGTCTCCGTGTCAAACGCAAAGACCAGGTCGAGGGCGTTGTAGAGGGAGATGGCATCGGTGTAGGGCGCCCCCAGATCGTCCAGAAGTTTTACCAGCCCCGAAGGCACCTTCACGTTGTTCACCTTGAAATCGATCGTCGCGAAGCCCAGTACCGAGACGTAGAGGCCCGGCATCAGATCGCTCTCGAAGATCTGCTTATCGAGCGCGACTTCGGCCGTCGTATACAGCCCGGACCGGAACCGGTTCATGTACCCGCCGATGACCAGCCAGTCCTGGGGCATTTCCTGATCCAACCGCCACTCGATCGGGATGAAGCCAGCCAGATCGTAATGGTGACGGTTCCACGAGAACTCGCTGTTCCAGGCTTCCGCCCATGACGGCAGCGGGATGACGTCGATGGCCAGTTCCTTGGGTGCCGAGGGCGTGCCCAGGGCGTCGGTGGCTATGACGGTCAGCGTGTGGGCTACGCCGCCTTCCAGGTCGCCCATATTGAATGTCGCCCTCCAGCGGCCGGCCCAATCTTGCACGCCCGCCACCAGGGGATTGCTGTCCATTTGAAAGCTCACCCGTTCAATGGCTTCCACGCCAGGCACAACTGTGGCATAGAAGTAGTTATTCAACTCCACTCCGGCGATGTAGCATCCCGCCACTTCCGGCGAGGCGTTGTCGTCGTGCGCGGCCTTGAGCTGGACCACGACCGGGCTGGCCGCTCCGCCATTCCAAACCACGATAGATTGGTTGTTGGATGGTCTGGTATCGTCCGG
>JAUWNF010000623.1 GCA_030612785.1 Phycisphaerales bacterium | reverse complement strand
ACTATTTATCCAATCGTGTTTACGCGGATCACGACGCTCTGTATGAAGCCGGCATCGATGCCTGGAATCGATTCACCGACGATCCGGAACTGGTCAGCTCGGTGTGCCATGTTGCATGGGCCGAATCGGCACAGTTAAACTTGATCTGGTATGACACGAAGTGTCAAGTACGCCGGTCGCGGTACGCTGAAAGCTGGTAACTGACAGCTTCTACGCCTGATGCTGGTGGTCGAGGGCGCGTTCGATGGCCCGGCGGAGTTGAGCGTGGACCTCCTCGGGCCTGGCGAGGTGGTGCCAGGTGGGATCCCGCTCGGGGGCCTGCTTGCAGGCGAAACGGATGCTGCCCAAACCGACCGGGCGTTCGTACCATCCGACGGTCAGGCGGGTGTTGAGGATGTCGGTCAGGGCGAGGTCGAGGATCCGGGCTCTGAACACGCCCAGGATGCGCAGGGTACGCCGATTGGTCAGCACGTAGAACCGGGACACCCAGCGCAGCAGCGCGACGGCGATCCGGCCGACCATCAGCAGCACCGTCCCCTCAACCAGCGTGGCGTACGAGACCAACTCCAGGCGACCGCCCGCTAAAGCGGCGCCGCCCAGTAGCACCACGCCCGCCACGATCCACTTGAGCGAATCGAACAGCACGAACCACAGCGACGGCTTGACGGCCAGAATGACCACCTCGCCGCCGTCGAGCAATTCCGCCGGAAGAGGCACGTTGCCGGCGCGGACACCCGACTGTTCTGCCGGTGCCTCCGCCGTCGCCCCAGGACCGATGCCGGAGCAAGTCGGGTTTTCCAGAGTCGCGATACACATGGGTCCGTCACGCCTACATAGCTGGACACGGTGGGCCGTCCGATATGCGTTTTCATCGGCAGTTGGCGGATGAGGTCGAAGAAGAAAATGATCGATGCAGAGAGGATGGCGGCGATTGTTGGCGCTTCGTCGGGCGTGGTAAACGGCGGTGGTGTCGGTATCCATCTCTCTGACTCGCGCAGCCGGTTAAACTCTGGTGACAAGGATTCGCGCGATAACCCGTTTCATGGGGCTATTATAACACGGGTACGTCCGATAGCGAGGTGCCGCGGCCCCTTCGATTTCGAGATCGGCGCTACACCGGACGCGCTGGGATGGCGATCGGCCGCACTTCGAGCAGTTTCTTCGCACGGTTCAGCGGCAGCATCGCCGCCAGCGAATCGCTCATTTGTTCGAGGTCTTCGAAGGTGACGGCGCGATCGAGGGTAAAGGGCCCGACGGCCCGACGGGTCAGGGCGGTGAGGCATCCGCCGGTGCCCAGGCGCTGCCCGAGGTCGCGGATCAGGGCCCGCACGTAGGTTCCGCGGCCGCAGCACATCTCGAACTCCACCGTCGGCCAATCGTAGCGGTGCAGGTGCAGCCAGTAGACGATCACCGGGCGGGCCTTGAGTTCCGGGGCTTGGCCCGCGCGGGCCAGCTTGTAGGCGGGGCGCCCGCCAATCTTGAGCGCACTGACCGCCGGCGGCACCTGCTCGATGCGGCCTTCAAACGACGCCAGTGCCGCGTGCAGTTCCTCGGGCCCGGGCGGGGCCGCCGTCTCCACCGGCACCAGGGGGGAGTCGCTGTCGTAGCTCTTGCTGGTCACGTCCAGCCGGGCGCTCGCTCGATAGACCTTCGGCTGATCCATGATCGCCTCGACCAGCTTGGTGGCTTGGCCCAGGCACAGCACCAGCACACCGTCCGCCGCCGGGTCCAGCGTCCCGGCGTGTCCGCTCTTGCGCACGCGGGTGATCTTGCGCACGCGATACAGCGCCTTGGCCGACGTGATCCCGGCCGGCTTGTTCAGCGTGATGATCCCAGCGGGTGGTGTCTCGGAGAGGCTCGGCACGAGGTCGATTCTCCCCGGAATCACCGCGCCCGGCAAGGTGGATGCCTGCGTATACCTGAACCATGCCTGCGCCGACCTCCGGTCGGCTTAGGCTCTGTCTGACAGAGCCTAGTACTACGTTTCACAAGCAGTACGACTATCGAATCGTTGTCCAAGCCCTGGAAGGGCAAAACATGGTAGCCAGGGGCGCCAGCGTTCCTTCGGCCCGCCAACCGCAGAGGCGCCCTTCGTCGAACGCTCACATTGTGCCTGCGTCGTAGACGGTGGGTCCCAAATCGAGGGGTAGTCGCTGTCAGGGTACAGTTGTCTTGGGACTGGTGAGCATCGCAGCGGCGGGCGAGGGGGTGTCAACCATAGTGGCAGCCAGCTCGGCAAACTCTTTTTCGTGCTCGAGGAACGCATCGACGATCGCGGAATCGAACTGCGTGCCTGAGGCTTCCAAGATAATCGCCGCCGCCTTGTCGTGGCTGGAGGCCTCTTTGTAAACCCGCTTCGTAGTTATGGCGTCGTAAACATCCGCAAGTGCCGTGATCCTGGCAGACAGCGGGATGGCATCCCCGCGTAGCCCCAGGGGGTAACCCGAA
>JAUWNF010000505.1 GCA_030612785.1 Phycisphaerales bacterium | reverse complement strand
CTGAGAGTTGCGTCAGCCCGGCGGGACCCGATGAGCGTTCGCGCTCAAGTGAGTGAGCACGAGAAACAGTCATACGTGATAAGCGCGCTAGGCGTCGCGTTTGTGGATTTCGTTTCGACTCCTGGGGACCAGGCGGATTCTGCCACTGCCCCGCGTGCAGACGCACGGAGCACTTGACGGCAACTCCCGCGACGTATTCGCGGGGATGCGATAACTCGGTGTCACGGAGCGACACCGCCACAGGCAACGGAGTGCGTTCGATGGCACACCGGGCTAACAAGCGTTCACAGCCACACGCCGGTACCACAGCGGGGCCGCGGCCGAAACGGACGGCGACGGCAGCGACCCAAACGCCGGTAGGGCGGGCTGAGGAACATCGCCACAGCGCTCAGCCGAAAGGCTGAGCTTGCACGTGCAAACACCGGCGGTCCGTGGACGGATTCGCGGACCGGCCAACAATTGGAGTGACAGGGTTATGACACCAGAGCTACAGAGTGCGATCGAGAACATAGGGGGTCGAGTGAAGTCCATTCTCGACACCGTCGAAGTGGAGTCCGGCAAGCGCAAGGCGTTGGAGCAAGCCGTCGCGAGCTTGCGAGACGGCGTCGAACGGTTTACCAAACAACTGCCGGGGGTGCGCGGGTCCGGCGGCGGAGAAAGGGATTCTGAATTCGGCGGCTTCTGGCCCAACGCGGAGCGCGCCGCCGAATTCGGGCGCAGCGTCCTGGCCGCCGCACACCCCAACGGCGACGTCCGCCGTGTGTGTGCGGAAGCGCTCATTACCAGCAGCCTCACCCTGCGCACCGTCAAGGGGCAGTTCGTCAAGGGTGAGGACTACGTCAAGGCGATGGCCGGCGGTGTTGACACCGCCGGCGGCTACCTGGTCGCGGACGAATTGAGCAAAACCATCATCCGCCACGTCGAAGAGTTCGGCGTGGCCCGCAAGCGGCTCACTAAGGCGCCGATGAGCACGGAGCGGATGGCCTGGCCAAAGCGAGCCGACGGATTCACCGTGTACTACCCGGATGAAGGGGTGGCTCCCACCGCGAGCGACCTCACCCTGGCCAAGGTGACACTCACCGCGAAGAAGTGGGCCATCCTCACTTTCTTCTCGAAAGAGCTTGAGGAAGACTCGGTGATTGCCCTCGGTGAGCTGATCGGCCTGGAGGTTGCCCTGGCGTTGAGCCAGGCCGAGGACACCAACACCTTCCTGGGCGACGGCACCGCCGCGTATGCCGGCATCACCGGCGTGTTCGGTAGCGCCAACGTCGCGGTCGTGACGATGGGCGCCGGTGACGTTACCTTCGACGCGGTCACCTATGACGATCTGATCGACCTCAAGCGTGCGGTGCCCAGTTGGGTCCGCCGTCTTCCGGACTGTGCCTACTATATGTCCCCAGACCTCGCCGGCATTTGTGAGAAGATGAAAGACGGCGAGGGACTCCCTATGTTCCAGCGGCCGACCGAGGCCTTTCCCCTGCGCGTGGCTGGGCATGAGGTGGTCGAGTCGAGCGTGCTGCCCGACAACACCGAGAGCGACGTTAGCACCAAGTTCCTCGCGTTCGGTTCGCTGTTCGCCTGGGGCATTCTGGGCATCCGCCGGGCCATGACTCTTGAGCGCAGCTCGGAGGTGAAGTGGCTTGAAGATCAGATTGCGGTCAAGGTGGTGCCCCGGCAGGACATCCAGGAAGCCGTGGGGGAAGCGATGGCCGTGCTCAAGACCGCCGCGGCATGATCCGAACCGCGACCGTGAGGGAGCGTAGCTGAGCGCTCAGTGACCTTGGACTTTGGACTGTCCGCCCACGGCGGGGGCGTGCCCCGCCGGATGGTTTGGATCGGACGGGTGGGAGCTTGGAAACGAGGTGAACGCGGTGAGTGTTACGGGGATTAAACTGGGATCAACCACTGCACACGTTGGCAGACATACTTTCGACGACGCCCCACCCGCCGATCCGAACCGTGAACCTGCAAACTGTACGAGGACTTGACGATGGATAAGTCGAAACTACCGGCGGCCACGACGGCGCCACCACGAGACCAGCGCTTCAAGCATCCTTACGATCCCGATGACCGTGACCTGGTCGCGGCCGAAGTGGTGTACACCAAGGGTGTGCGCTACCACGGGAAGGCCTACCGGCCCGGCGAAACGTTGACTCTGACTCGCGGGGATGCCCTGGCCGCGAACACGCCGGACCGGAAGGTGTTCCGCATTCTCGCGACCGCGCGGTATTACAAAGGCCCGGCCGACCAGGCCGAAGAGCAGCCCAAGCCTGGCCCGCTCGAACTCGATTGACCCCGCGCGGGTGACGCTCGCGCCAAAGCTGATCGCTGAACGCTGAGAGCTTTCTATGAGCATCGAAGAACGCATCCGAGTCACCGGCGCCGGCCAGGCCGCTCAAGACATCGACCGCGTGGCCGACGCCACCGAACACGCCGGCGACGCGACCGACCAGGCCGGCGGTAAGGCAAGGCACGGCGCCGACGGGTTCGACAATCTGGGTGATTCGGTCGGCGGTGCCGGGGGAAGCTTCGGCGACTTCGCGGAGAAGATGGCTCACGGAATCGGCGGTTTCGAGTCGCTGCTACAGATCGCCGGCAAGTTCCGTGCGGAGCTTGAACGCATCGTCGAGTTGCAGCGCGAACTGGCCGACCAATCGACGGGCGCGTTGGAGACCGTTCTCCCGCTGGCTGAGCAGCGCCGCGACGTGTCCCAGGCCGGGCTTGAGCAGGCGCTGAAGGACGTCACGGCGCTGCGTAAGAAAGCCGTAATGTCCAGCTTGGCGGCGGCTACGTCCCTGGCGCTGGCCGCCGATATTTCTCTGGAGGGTGGTTTCGATCCGGCCGAAGATGCCGAAGCCTTTGCTCGCAACCTGCCGATCGCCGCTTCCGTCGGCGGCGCGATCCCCCTGGGCACCGAAGCAACCTACCAGGGCATCTTCGAGCTGCTCAAAACTGGTCGCATCACCGACCCGGGGGAAATCAACGCAGAGCTTGCGAAACTTCTAACTATTCAACAAGCCAGTCAGTCCGCCAGCCTGGCTTCCTTCGTCGCGGGCATGGCGTCGCCGGGAATCAAGGCGTTCCTCGGTCAGGGTGGGAGTCTCTCCGACGCGGCGGTCCTGCTCTTGCAGGCCCGCGAAGCCGCCACCAATGACGCTCAGGCCGCGACGATCGCCGACGTTGTGCTGCGCGTTTCGCGCGGCACGACGGGCACACAGGACTTCCTGGGGCGCCGAGCCGAGGAACTCGGGTTCGGTCGCTTCGAGACGCTCACCGACGCCCAGCGCGTGCAGCTTCTGGAACGTATCTTCGTC
>JAUWNF010000379.1 GCA_030612785.1 Phycisphaerales bacterium | reverse complement strand
CGCAGTCACCCGGTCAGTACGCGACCGATATTGACAGACATACCGGCCGGCTACACCTTCGGCCCGACCGCGCGGATAGTTTCGTCGACGTCCGAGAACTGCTCGAAGTTCTCGCGGAACCGTCGCGCGAGCGCCTGGGCCTTTTCGTCGTACGCTTTGGCATCCGACCAGGTACTGCGCGGGTCGAGCAGTTTGCTGGGCACGTCAGGGCAAACCGTCGGGACGGTCAACCCGAAGACCGGATCGGTCCGGTCCGCGACGTCGTCCAAGGCACCGGACAGGGCGGCGCTGACCATGGCTCGGGTGTACCCGATCTTGATGCGCGCGCCCACGCCGTAGGGCCCACCGCTCCAACCCGTGTTGATCAGCCAGCACCTCGAACCGTGCTTGGCCAGCTTTTCGCCCAACAGTCTAGCATAAGTGCGCGGGGGCAGCGGGAGAAACGGCGCCCCAAAACAGGCACTGAACGTGGCGGACGGTTCGGTGACGCCTCGTTCGGGGCCGGCGACCTTGGCGGTGTAACCGCTCAGGAAATGATACATGGCCTGTTCGCGGTTCAGGCGCGAGATGGGGGGGAGCACGCCGAAGGCGTCGCAGGTGAGAAACACGACGTTCTGCGGATGTCCCCCGACACTGGGTATAACGGCGTTGTCGATGTACTCCAGCGGGTAGGCGGCGCGGGTGTTTTCGGTGATCGAGTCGTCATCGTAGTCGCAGCGGCGCGGCTCCTCGTGCAGGATCACGTTTTCCAACACCGCGCCAAAGCGCAGGGCGTTGTAAATCTGCGGTTCGGCCTCGGGGGACAACCGGATAGCCTTGGCATAGCACCCGCCCTCGAAGTTGAAGACGCCGTTGTCGCCCCACCCGTGTTCGTCGTCACCGATGAGGCGGCGCTGGGGGTCGGCCGACAGCGAGGTCTTGCCCGTTCCGCTGAGTCCGAACAACAGGGCGACGTCGCCGCGTTCTCCGATGTTGGCCGAACAGTGCATGCTCAAGATGCCGCGCTGCGGCAGCAGATAGTTCATCACGGAGAAGACCGCCTTCTTGATCTCACCGGCGTAGCTGGTGCCGCCGATGATGACCAACCCACGCTCGAAGTTGACGACGACGAAGGCTTCGGTGTTGGTTCCGTCCTCATATTGGTTGGCGTGGAACTTGGGGGTGTTGATAACGGTGAAGTCCGGCACGTGTGTGCCGCAGGTGGCCAGGTCCGGCCCCACAAACACCGACCGGGCGAACAGGCTGTGCCAGGCATATTCGGTGATGATGCGCACCGGCAGGCGATGGTCCGGGTCGGCCCCGGCGAAACAGTCTTGTACGTAGAGGTCGGCACCTTGCAGGTAGCCGGCCATGTGCCGGTACAGCCGCTCGAAGGACTCGGGTTCCATGGGGGCGTTCACCTCCCCCCAGGCGATGTGTTGGCTGCTCGGCTCGGCGCGGACGATGAACTTGTCCCTGGGCGATCGCCCGGTGCGCTGGCCGGTGTGCACGACAACCGCGCCTTTGTTGGACAGCTTGCCCTCGCGCCGGCGCAAGACCTCCTCGATCAGAGCGGCCGGGCCCAGGTTCCAAGCTACGACACCCGCGTTGCGAATGCCGTGGTTTTCGAGTCCGTAGTGGCTGGGGTTTACGCCGGTGTTCATGCTCTGCAACTCCTTCGTTTTGGCTTCTCGCATGTGCCGATGGCGGCCGGCCCGTCACGATAACACGAACCGCGATCGGTGCCAAGATGGGGAGAGCGAGAAATGCGTGGAGAGTAGACTACGTCAATTGATCCCCAGCAGCACCTTGAATTGTACGATATCGTAGAAGTTCACCTGGCGATCGTTGTTGCAGTCGGCATTGAACCAGTTGCATTCCGGGTAATGTTCCACATAGGTGGACTCGCCAAACTTCAGCGCCAGCCAAAACCCGTGGATATCACCGAAATCGACGGCGCCGTCGCAATTGAGGTCGCCGGGGTTGAGTTCCATTACGTCGCAAAGGAGGTGGGCGATCCGTTCAGGGGCCCCGGGCAGACTTCCTATCGTGTGGGTGCCCTCCGGGTAACGGAAGTATTCGTATCCCGGTGCGCTGGCACCCAATCCGGTCAGCAGATCATCCAGGCGGTCGCTGTGCTCCACGGAAGTAGCCAGGTCCAGAGCCCCGTGGTGCAACTGAAACCGCGGCCAGGGTTGCGCGTACCGGTGCGCGAAATAGAGTGGCGACCGCAATAGCAACTGGTAGCGTCCCTCGGCCGTTGTTATCTCGCCTTCGTACCATGGGTAAACGACCTCCGCCATGATGGAGCGGATCACCCCGTGCGATGGCGCGCCGTGGTACAAGATGTTCTCGGCCTTCTCCTGCAACGAGGGAAGGAAACAGTCGCACGCGGTGAATAGGGAAACCGCTGTGCGGACGCGCGGCTCACGAATACCGACGTGCTGGGCGACCTCGCCGCCGCGGCTCGCGCCGTACACCACCACCCGGCGCACGTCGGCTTCAGGAATGTTCGCCAGCACGCCATCGAGCATGGCGATGACGTCATCGGCGTCGCGGTCGCCGGGGCTGGGTTCACCTTCGGAAAGGTACTGGCCGAGCGGGCCGGCGTTGAGGGACTCACCGCGATAGCTGGGCAGGAGGATGATGTAATTCTCCTTGGTGCCGTTGGTGGACACCATCTCATCGAAGGTATTGAAACTTTGGAGCCCGATGCCTCGAGACCCGCCATGACAGGAGATCAGCACGGCGAAGCATCCGCCGGTACCGGGCTCGTACTCCAGCGGATAACGCACCGCGCCATAATGGCGGTACCCGTCCACTACGTGCGATACGACTTTGATGCAGTAGCCCTCGGGGCTGACACCTTCGGCCTCAACCATCCACCCCTCCACCACCGGGTTTCGGGCCGCCCAGTCTGCTTCGACTGCGGCAACCTCGTCGGCCGTCGGGGGGGCGAACAGTTCCGAGAGATCCGCGTGCGCCGTGTCGGCGCACAGGCCAAACGACACTAGCGCCACCAGGTGAGGTATGAACCGGATTCTTCCTGCTGGAGGTCTTTGGGAAATGAATGCACCGTGCGTAGACATCCCTTCCTCCTCATCATAGTGGCAACGGGCAGACCGACCGCCGCTTCGTCCAAACATGTTTGAACGTTCCACAGCCCAATACCTTAGTATAACACGACTTGACGCCCGCGCCAAGTCAGCGGCTGGGCCAGCCGGCTTCAAGGCGGGGGGGCTTGGTCTTCGGGCGGATACCACTCGCCGGCAAAGGCGTGCTCGGTAATCTCGTCGATCAGTCGCCGCTCCAAAACACCGTCGCGACCGGCGGGAAGCCATGCATTATCACGTTCCGGAACGATCCTTCTTCCAGCCGTGGACGGCAGCGAGCGGCTGTAGACCCGGAACGCGGCCGCGGAGGTGTTGTACTGGCGGTCGGGCGTGGAGAATCTCTCACGATAGACACTGACGACTAACTCATGGGGCAGAGCATCGCCCTCGCGGAGCAGTTGAATCTCGACGCGCCGGCGGATGGTCAGCAGGGTGGCCTCCATCAGGTCGTAGGCGGTATGAACATCCTTACGCCAGAACTCGAAGGCCTGTTGTGAGGTGATCGGGAACGTCGTGATGATCCCGGCGCGGGCGTCCACGCGATCGAGCTTGAAGCGTTGGGCCCGCAAGGTGTCCAGGCAGGCTTCGAAGAGGGCGTCGTACTCACCCTCACTGGATAAGGTGATATCCTGCACGGTGAGTTGGACGGGTCGGGCCGGTCGCTGGCATCCGTGCAGGGCACAAAGCGCCAAAACGCTCAGGGTCCATCTATACATGGGCGACCATGGTAGTCCGAAGTAGCCCAGGGTCAAGCGGACCTCTCTGTTATGCAAACGTTCGATTTCTTCGCGCCCCGCGCAGATTTTTCAGGCGGCTTCGTCCCCCACCCCGATCGCCGGCCCCAGTGGCCGGCGAAACGGGATGGGGCACCCGCGCGTTCAACCATCCATGACCAAGCGAAGGGTGAACGGTGACTACCGATACCTTCAAAACCGTTCCCATAGGCGAGCCGCCAGTTCGCGCGATTTGCGGGCGATCTCGTCTTCGTCCACCCCCAGGATCGCGCCGTCCTTCAGGCGAACCTGCCCGTTGACTATGACCAGGCGGACCGGCGCGGTTGGCAGACCGAACATCAGGTGGCCCCACAGATTGTCGGCGTGGAGAGGAGTGACCGGGTCGTACCCGACGACGATGACATCGGCCAAATGGCCCGGCTCCAAAACGCCGAGCGGTTTGGTGAAGAACTTCGACGCAATACGGCGGTTGTTGTCAAACAG
>JAUWNF010000305.1 GCA_030612785.1 Phycisphaerales bacterium | reverse complement strand
GATTGATACATGCCTGCGCCCGGCCTCTGGCCGACTTAGGCATGCCACCCACTTCGTAACAGCCTGCGTCTCGCATGCCGCCGGCCGGCGGGGATGCCGGCCGCTACAACCGCCACGAAACGCCCGTACCTGAAGCAGCACTAGCCTCCGACCGACTCGATCAACGACACCAGCGGGAGGAACAAGGCCACAACGATGAAGCCGACGACCCCGCCCAGGCCCATGACCAGCATGGGCTCGAGCAGCGACACCAGACTACCGACCAGGATATCGACCTCCTCGTCGTAGTTGTCGGCGACCTTCATGAGCATCTTATCGAGGTCGCCGGTTTCCTCGCCGACGTCGATCATGTTGACCACGATGGCATCGCACACCTTGGAGGCGCGCAGCGGGTTGGCGAAGCTGTCGCCCTCGCGAATGGCATCGTGCACCTGGCCCAGTGCCCGGGCGTAGACCTCGTTACCCGAGGTGTCCTTGGTGATGTTGATGGCTTCGAGAATCGGAACGCCGGCGCTGATCAGCGTGCCCAGGGTGCGAGTGAACCGGGCCACCGAGGTCTTTTCGAGAATCTTGCCGAGAACCGGTAGCTTCAGGGTTCCCATGTCCACTACGTACCGTCCGCCCTTGGACTGGCGGATCAGCTTCATCGCCAGGAACACCCCGATGGGAGTGAACAGGAGGACCGCCCAGCCCGGCGGGCTACCCTTGATGAACCAGTCGGCCACGTTGATCAGCATTACCGTCACCGAGGGCAACGTGGTGCCGAAGTCCTCGAAGATCTCCTGGAACTTGGGCACCACCACGATCATGATGCCGGCGACGATGCCCACCGCGAAGCTGACCACGCAAATCGGGTACACCATCGCCCCGGTCACCTTGCGCTTGAGGCGCTGGGCCTTTTCCATGAACTCGGCCAGACGTTGCAGGATGACGTCCAGCACACCGCCGGTCTCGCCGGCGGCGACCATGTTCACATAAAGCCGATTGAATGCTTTGGGTTGCTTGGCGAAAGCCTCGGAAAGCGTTGACCCGCCCTCCACGTCCTCCGCGACGTCGCGCAGGATGTTACGCATCAGGCCGGGCTTTTGCTGCTCGTGCAGAATCTGGAGGCTGCGGAGGATCGGCAGCCCCGCGTCCTGCAGCGTGGAGAGCTGGCGGGTGAACTGCACGACCACTTTCTGCGGGACTTTCCCGAAGGCAATGGTGGTGCCGGCTTTTTTCTTGCCGGCGGCGCCGGGGGCGGCCTTCTTGCCCCCTTTCTCGCGGATGCGGGTGGGAAAGAGACCGAGGTTGCGGATCTTGGAAAGGGCGTCCTCGCTGGAGAGGGCCTCCACTTCGGCCTTGACCGCCTGTCCTTCCCGGTTCATCGCTTCGTAGGCGTAGGTGGCCATGCTCGAACCTCTCGAAATGCGTGTGAATAGCTGTCAGCTATCGTCAACGCTCAATCGCCAACCCCCAACCGTCCCCGGCCATCACAACCGAGAGCGGTGTATAGGCGTTGTTACTCTTCGACGATGGTCTGCTTGACGACCTCCTCGATCGTGGTGATGCCGTCATAAATGGCCATCAGCCCGGTATCCCGTAGCGGACGCATCCCGGACTTGACCGCCTCGTTCCGCAACAGCGCCGTGGACGCGTGCCGCATAATCAACTCCCGCAGGCGATCGCTCATGACCATTATCTCGTAGATGCCCATCCGCCCACGATAGCCGGTGTTATTGCAGAAGTCGCATCCTTTGCCGTAATAGAGCGCCCGCCCACCAATGTCCTCCGGCGTCAAGTCGAGTTCCATCAGGAGGTCCTCGGTGGGCTTGAACTCGGTCTTGCAGTTGATGCAGATCCGCCGGACCAGCCGCTGGGCGACGATCGCCTCCAGTGTGGCTGTAAGCAGGAACGGCTCTATGCCGAGGTCCAGCAGACGCGCAATAGACGACGGCGCATCATTCGTATGAAGCGTGGAGAAAACCAGGTGTCCGGTCAACGAGGCTTGGACCGCAATCTGGGCCGTCTCCAGGTCACGAATCTCCCCCACCAGGATGATGTCCGGATCCTGACGCAGGAAGCTGCGGAGAGCCCGGGAGAAGGTCAGTCCGATGTCCGGCCGGATCTGCACCTGGACGAGCCCGTCGATGTCGTACTCGACCGGATCCTCGGAGGTCAGGATCTTGACTTCGGTGGTGTTGAGTTCCCGCAGGGCACCGTACAGCGTGGTGGTTTTACCGGACCCGGTGGGCCCGGTGTTGATCACGATGCCGTTCGGCTTGCGCATCACCTGGCGAAAGGCGACCAGGTCGTCGTCACGCAGGCCCAGCTTGTCCAGGTCCAGGGACACCGTGGAGCGGTCCAGCACCCGCATGACCACGCTCTCGCCAAACATGGTGGGCAGCACGGCGACGCGCAGGTCGATGGG
This sequence comes from Phycisphaerales bacterium, assembly GCA_030612785.1. Classification (GTDB taxonomy): domain Bacteria; phylum Planctomycetota; class Phycisphaerae; order UBA1845; family UBA1845; genus JAAEQG01. Next base: position 2,693 of record JAUWNF010000305.1, on the reverse strand, counting down.
ATTCTTGCCCAGCGTCAGCTCGATACGCCCGTCCTGAGGTAAGCGGCGCTCGGCGATGTCCAGGTTGGCCATGACCTTGATGCGCGAGGCGATGGCCATGGCCACGTGGCGCGGCGGGGGCACCATCTCATAGAGCACCCCGTCGATGCGGTAGCGCATCTTGAACTCGTCCTCGAAGGGCTCGAAGTGGATGTCGCTGGCCTTGTCGCGAATGGCCTGCAGCAGCACCAGGGTGAGCAGGTTGTTGACCGGGTTGGCCTCGATCATCTCCTTGAGTTCGGCTAGGTCGATGGACTCGCCGCGCCCCTCGAACTGGGCAAGGGTTTCGTCGCTGGTGATTTCGTCAATCAGGTTCTGGATGGAGTCCTCGGCATCCTCCGGGTAGTAGCGGGCAATGGCGCTGCTCAGCAGGTCGGGGGTGGTTATCGCCGCTCGGACCTCGAACCCCAGCCAGACCTTGAGGTCGTCGGTGGCTTGAAAGTTGTCCGGACTGGCCAGGGCCAGGGAAAGCCGCTTGCGGGCGGGATCGTAGTCGAAGGGGCACACCTGATAGGTGTTGACCATCTGCGCCGGCACCAGCTCGATCACCTCCGCGGGGATCTCCATGTTGCCCAGGTCGACGAACTCCATGCCCACCTGGGCGGCGAGTGCCAGGTTGAGGTCCTCCTCGGAAATGTGCCCCAGTTCGACCAGAATCTGCCCGATAGGCCCGCGGCGTTGCTTTTGAATCTCCAAGGCTTCGTGTACTTCGGCGCGGCGGATGCGGCCCATCTTGATGAGAATGCGCCCGAGTTGCCTACCGCGCAACTGTTCGATCGGAGGCATCTTGGGCTTGTCAGCCATCTACAGTCACTCCCTAAGGTTCCCACTGCCTCTTCGAGGGAGTAGGACTCGGCGGGTCTAGGTGGTCCGCAGTATGGTTGGCTCTTCGCCGTCTTTATCCTCGCCGGCCAGTTCTTCCATCTGCTGTCCGCGCTTGAAGGCGTCGATCTTGTCCTGCAACTGCCCGGCGTTGCTGCTCCGGTCGACGACGTCCTCTTCGCTGACCGCCCCGCGCTCGTAAAGGTTGAACAGGTGCTCGTCCAAGAGCTGCATGCCGAACTTCTTGCCGGTCTGGATGCTCGAGTTGATGCGGAAAGTCTTGTTCTCGCGGATGAGGTTGCTGATCGCGGGCGTGACCACCATGAACTCGTAAGCGGCGATCATCCCCTTGGGAATCCGGGGCATCAGCGCCTGCGAGAGCACGGCGATCAGATTGGTGGACAACTGCACGCGGATCTGCTCCTGCTGCTCCTGGGGGAAAGCGTCAACGATACGGTTGATGGTTCCCTGGCACCCGGTGGTGTGCAGGGTGCTGAACACCAGGTGGCCGGTCTCGGCGGCGCGGATGGCGGCTTCCATGGTTTCCAAATCGCGCAACTCACCCACCAGAATGACGTCGGGGTCCTGACGGAGCACGCGGCGGAGGGCCTCGGAGAAACTGGGCACGTCCACGCCCACCTCGCGCTGATTGAAAATCGAGGTGCGGTGCTGGTGGTAATACTCGATCGGGTCTTCCACGCATACGATGTGGCGGTCGAAATTACTGTTGACGTAATTCAGCATCGACGCCAGCGTGGTGGTCTTGCCCGAACCGGTGGGACCGGTCACCAGAAACAGCCCCCGCGGGCGGCGGCACAGCGCCGGCACGATCTTGGGCAAACCGATCTCGTCGAAGGTCAGGAACTTCGAGGGGATCAAGCGGAGCACTATGGCAATGCTGCCCTTCTGGCGAAAGACGGCCACGCGAAATCGGCCGGCGTCGCCAAAGGCGAAGCCGAAGTCCGTCCCCCCCTCCTCCTGCAACTCCTGCTGATTGCGGTCCGGGGTGATGGATTTCATCAACGCCGTGGTGTCCTCCGGCGTCAGCGTCTTCGTCTCCAGGTCCCGCAAGTGACCGTGGAGGCGGATAATCGGCGGACGTCCCACGGTGATGTGCAAGTCCGACGCGCCCCGCTTGATCACCGTTTCCAGCAGACGGTCAATGTGCAATGAACCCATTTTGTTGCCTCGCTGTTGGGCCCAGGTGGTCACTCCGCAGAAGTCTGCGGAGCCCTGGCCTGGGCCTCGTTCTACTCTGATTCGCTCGCGACCAAACCTTCCTCCTGGGTGATGCGGGCGATCTCCGCCGGGGTGGTTACTCCACGGAGAATCTTGATCTTGCCGTCATCCAACAATGTTCGCATTCCCGAGGCAACCGCCGCCTTGCGCAACTGATTGGCCGGCGCGCGATTGAACGCCAATTCGCGCAGCTCCGTGTTCATCTGCAGCATCTCGAAAATGGCCTGACGTCCCCGGTAGCCGGTTCCGCTGCAACGCGCGCACCCCGCGCCCTTGTTGATTTTCTGTCCGGCCAACTGCTCATCGGTGAACCCCAGCAGCTTCAAGACGAAGCGGTCCGGGGCGGGATCTTCCGTGCGGCATTCCGGGCAAATCAACCGGATTAAGCGCTGGGCCATGATCGCCTGGATCGAGCTGGCCACCAGGAACGGTTTGATGCCCATGTCGATAAGTCGGGGGATAGCTGACGGGGCGTCGTTGGTGTGCAGAGTGCTGAACACCAGGTGACCGGTGAGGGCGGCCTGAATCGCGACGTCCCCCACCTCGCGGTCGCGAATCTCGCCGACCAGGATGATGTTGGGGGCCTGACGCAG
>JAUWNF010000409.1 GCA_030612785.1 Phycisphaerales bacterium | reverse complement strand
CTTGTACTTCGACGGTGACTGCGATGATGACGTGGATTTGTCCGACTTCCGCGGTTTCCAGCAGCTCTTCACCGGAGGGTAGCGAGCGGGCGGTCTGACGGCACCGGTTCAGGACTTGTCTTCCGTACGGACCACCGCGTTGGTAGGTTTACCAGGCGGTGGTCCGTGCTGCTATCGAGCCCGCTGCGGTTCCGCCGTTCACGGTGTACCTCGCCCTGCGCGGAGGCGGTCAGCCCTTGGGAACTTCGCCGGTCAGAATTGAACCCACGATTTCGCAAAACGCGTCAGGGTCTTCGAGCATCATCACATGCCCGGCATGGGGCTGTTCGGTGTATGACGCCGCCGCGGCGCGGACGAAGTCCGGCACGCCCCAAGCGCCGGCGGACTTCGCGCCGGCGATCAGATGCATGGGCAGGCCCCGGTCGAGCAGTCGCCGAACGGCATCGAGATACTCCGGACAAAGAGTTTCCCGCAGTAGTGCCTTGGCCATAGCATAGACGGTGCCGGCGGGCTGGTTTTCGAGGATGTGCTCGGCCCATGCCACGCGCTGGGGATCAAGCTCGACCCCGCATCGTTCGAGCCAATCCGCGGGATCGTCCTGCATTAGGCGATAAACTTCAGCCCATTCGTGCGGTGCTCTTGCGGCGATGCTCTTCGACCAGAAGGTGTCTTGTTCGGTGAAGTTGCCTTCGACGTTGATGAGGCCGCGAACCCGCTCGGGCCGCCGATCCGCCGCCAACACCATCACCGCGCCGCCCATGCTGTGCCCGAGCAGCCACAGTTTTTCGTCGGGCAACTCCTCGAGGCATCGGACCACATGGTCGGCCTGAGCGGCCAGCGTCAAGCGGTCGAGCGGAACCTCGACCTGCCGGCCGTAACCGGGCAAGTCCGGAATGACCACGGAGACGTCGGTCATGCGTGCTTGGGGGTCGAAGTAGTGCAATGAACCCACCAAACCGTGAATCATCAGCAGCGTGGACTGGTACATGGTTCTGCTCTCGCGGAGTTGGGTTTATCACATTTCACAAAAGAAGGTCAAGCGCCGATCGCGTGGCCGAGGCCTGGGGGTCTCTACGCCCACAGCCGGATGACGCGCGAAAGGACACGCTCGACTTGGATTTCTCGGTTGACCGGACATGTCTGTCGCGAATACACTGTGTCCCAGGAGAAATGCCATTAGCACGTATTCCGCTCATCGGTGTCGGGGGGGGGCGCTAGGATCGCTGGTAGTGCGAAGTCGCTCGGTGTGCTGGTTTATCGTGGTGCTGGTGCCAGGTGCCATCGCCGGTTGCCAGTCGGTAGTGCCACAGAGTAATCCACCGGTCGAGGTGGGACCTCTAGAGGACGGCAACCGCGACCCCTTCGTCGTCAGCAGCAAAGGACGGACCCGGGGAGAGCCCAATGACTCGTTTGGCACCACGCTCATCGCCGTGCTGAATGCGGCGGATATCGCCAACCTCCAGGGCACGATAGATCCGTACGGCGATCTGGATGTATTTGACCTGGGGGCGTTGGAGGAGGGCGACCGCCTGATCGTGGATATGGAGTCGATGGACGAGGTCTTCGACGTGTCGATCGCCGTTTTCGACGCGGAGGAGTGCCTGTTTATCGATAGCGACGATCGGGAAACGGAGCCGCGCTGGCTGGACTCGTATGTTGATGAATTGATACGGCATGATTCGGAGCATTATTACCTGGTGGTCGGCGGCTCCACGTTTGCGGGTAGCGCGGAACGACACGTAGGCAGCTACGTGGCCACGGTGACCATCCGGCGCGGCGGTGAGGCGCCGCCTCCCGCGCGTCAGACGCTGCTGCTCGATTTCGACGGCGGGGAGGTGAACGTACCGCTCATCCCGGTAAGTGTGGTGGAGGCCTTCGACGCCGCCGATATCTCGCCGCGTTACGCCGGTGAGACCGAGGTGATCAAGTCAGCGATTGTGGAAACCGTCCGAGAGAACTTTGAAGGTCTCGGGGTCGATACCTTGACCAGTGACGATTCGCCGCCGGAGGGTGCCTATTCGACGGTGTTCTTTGGCGGGCGAAGTTCCATCGCGTACGGCATCGCCGAGACGATCGATCATTACAATACCAATCCGGAGGACGTAGTCGTCATCTTCACCGAGTCCTTCACGCCGAATGTGTTCAGCACCCCACCCAGCGCCGAGGAATTGGGGGCCGCCATCGGGAACATCGCCTCCCACGAAGCCGGCCACATTCTGGGGCTCAACCACGTCAGCGATCCGACGGCCTTGATGGACGCGGTTTCGCCCGCCGATGCGTTTTTGGCGGACCAGGACTTCAAGAAGGCCCCGTTGTCGGAGCAGATTCTGCCCATCGGTTTCCAGGACGCGCTGCTGCTTTTGGCCGAAATCGTCGGGCTGGAGTAGGGAATCCGAGGTTCGGAATCCGGAGCTCCACGTTCAGGTCACGGACGTGGGACCTTGAATACCAGGCCCTGGAGTCGGGTAGCGACCCCGCGGAAGCTGGTCCGGGCTCGGATACCGGTATGTCGGCCCGGATCGCCACGCCACGCCCTACGTCCGATAAGGGTAGATTCGCCTCCCGGAGTGGTCTAGTGGGATTGGCGGCAGTAATATGGTACGATGGCTGGACGTGTGAGGTCGGATGCCATTTCCGTGGTAACAGTAGACCTGCTACAGGGGACGTGTAATGAAACCCGTCAAGCTTTTCGCGATCCTGCTCGTAGTGGCCGGGGCCGGCTGCACGGACTCCGGGACCTGGCAGAGCATTCTCGGAGATGCTTGGGGATCGGATGAAGGTGCCGGGTTAACCGTCGGCGACGTCACCGCAACGCACCCCGACCCCGAGGACTCGGAGAGTTCCGGTTCGCCTGGCGACAGCGGGCATCCGGTACCGTCAGCGGGCACCCTGGAGGCCCGCGTTCGTAACACTACCGAGCGATCGGCGGAGGTGACCATCCACTTTCTCCTGAACGACATTGTGGTGCACTTTGCCCGGCTGCGCATCGAGCCGCTAACGACAACCTCGATCGTCGGCCCGGAGCTGGCCCAGATCGTGGATTTCACCGGCACGGACGAAAACGGCGCAGTGCTTCCACCGGCTGTCTTTGTGTACGGAGAGAACGCCGACGAAGACCACCCGGCGGTTTACGTGATCTCCGATGAGGCCGACCAGGAGCCGGAGCACCCCGTTATTGATGACGGCGACCAAACCGAGGAGCCTGACGAAGAGGTCGCGCCGTCCGACGATGAACAACCGCCCCCCTTTCTGGACTGCAACAGCAACGGAATCGCCGATGCGAATGATATCACCGCGGGCACCAGCCCCGACTGCAACCTGAATCTCATCCCCGACGAGTGCGACATCGCCGCCGACACCAGTCATGACTGGAATCTCAACACGGTCCCTGACGAATGCGAAGATTGCAACACGAACGGGTGGGCCGACTTCCTGGATATCACCGGGAACACTAGTGAAGATTGCAACGACAACTACTTCCCCGACGAGTGCGACATCGCTGCCGGCACCAGTCAAGATACCAACAACAACGCCATCCCCGACGAGTGCGACATTGCGGCAGACCACAGCGAAAACAACGTCCCCGAAGAGGGTGAGTGTTCCTGCTTCGAGGACTTTCCCCCGGTGCCGTGCGAAACGGAAGACGGGGCGATCGTCGAATTCGACGATCCGGCCGTGGACGACGACTGCTTCTTCCTCTGCGGCGGTGGGTCCGAGTGCACGATCGACCCCGATTGCGACGACGGCTTGTTCTGCAACGGAGCGGAGACTTGCGTGGACGGTGTCTGCCGGAAAGGCCCCAACCCCTGCTGCGGCCCACTCTTTGCCTACTGTGACGAGGGTCGCGACTTGTGCACCAGCGGGTTGCCCTTGGCCAGGACGGCGGACGAACCCGGGCGGGTGCCTCCTGACTATCAGCCGGTGGACACCGCCCCGCGGAATGGTGGTGCCCTTTCGGAATTCTATTCGGCCACGGGCAAGCTCTTCTGCTCGGT